>DASQAX010000017.1:0-9259 GCA_035635535.1 Vicinamibacterales bacterium
GCCTCGCGGAAGTCGGCGACCCCCTCCTCGTCGATCAGGTGCTGGATGTGCGACACCAGCATGATCCCGTTCCGCGTCGCGATCCCGAACAGCGTGATGAACCCGATCATCGTCGCCACGTTCAGCACGCCGCCGGCCAGGAACACGCCGGCCACGCCGCCGATCAGCGCCAGCGGGAGGTTGGCCATCACGATCAGCGCATCACGCGCGCGGCCGAAGGCGAGAATCAGCAACATGAAGATCGCCGCCATGACGAGCAGCCCCAGCGCCAGCAGCCGCTGCGACGCGCTTTCCTCGCTCTCGAACTGCCCGCCGTACTCGACGCGGTAACCCGCGGGCATCGGCACCGCGGCCTGCACCGCCGTGCGGATGTCCGCGACGACGCTCCCGAGGTCGCGACCCGCGACGTTGCAGGAGACGACGATCCGGCGCTGGACGTTCTCGCGCAGCAGCATGTTCGGCCCCTGCTCGCGCCGGACGTCCGCGAGCATGCGCACGGGCACGATCGCGCCGGTCGGCGTGTCCACCGGCAGGTCGGCGACGCGATCGAAGTCCGCGATGTTCGACGCGTCGAGCTTCACCATCAGGTCGAACGTCGTCCCGCGATCGAAGATGCGGCCGACGGTCGCGCCCGCGAAGCTCGTCTCGATCGCCTCCGTCACGTCCGCCGGCCGCAGGCCGTAGCGGGCGATCGCCGGGCGATTGAGGACGAAGCGGACGAACGGCACGTCCATCTGCTGCTCGAGCGAGAGATCGGCGACTCCAGGCACGGTGGCCATCGTCGCGCGGACGCGCTCTCCCAGCCGCCGCAGCGTGCCGAGATCGTCGCCGAACACCTTGACCGCGATGTTGGCGCGCGTGCCCGACAGCATGTGATCGATGCGATGCGAGATCGGCTGGCCAATCGTCACATTGGTGCCGGGCAGCGTCGAAAACTGCCGGCGAAGTTCGGCCAGCAGTTCCTCTCGCGGCCGCACGGTCTCCTTCAGGCCCACGTCGATTTCCGCCGCTTCGACGCCCTGCACGTGCTCGTCGTACTCGGCGCGCCCCGTTCGCCGGGCGGTCGCGATGACTTCCGGCTGCGAGAGGAGGATCTGCTCGACGCGGCGCCCGATCTGGTCGGACTTGGCGAGCGACGTGCCCGGCAGGGTGTTCGCCTGCACGGTCAGGCTCCCCTCGTGGAACTCGGGAAGGAATGACGTGCCCGCGCGCGTCAGCGCGAGAGTCGCCCCGACGAGCAGCACAATCGCGCCGGCGAGGATGAGCCTCGGACGATCGAGGATCCAGGGGAGGTCCTTCGCGTACCGCGCCTTCAGCACGCGCGCGAGCCAGCCGTCGTGGCCCCGTTCGATTGACGGCGCGTTCGGCAGGAACGCGTAGCAGAGCGCCGGCGTCACGACGATCGCCACGACCAGCGACGCGAGCAGCGCCACGATGTAGGCGAAGGCCAGCGGCGTCAGAAGACGTCCTTCGATGCCGGTCAGACCGAACACCGGCAGGAACACGAGCACGATGATGACGGTCGCGAACACGATCGACGACCGGATCTCGAGCGTCGCGTCGCGCACGATGTCGGAGACGGGACGCCGCTCCTCCGGGGCCCGCGCGTGATTCTCACGCAGCCGCCGCACCACGTTCTCGACGTCGATAATCGCGTCGTCCACGAGCGCGCCGATGGCGATCGCCATGCCGCCGAGCGTCATCGTGTTGATGCTCGCGCCGAAGGCGCGCAGCGCGAGGACGGCGGCGGCGAGCGACAGCGGCATCGCCGTGAGCGTGATCCCCGCGGCGCGCAGGTTCGCGAGGAACAGGAAGACGACAATGATGACGAGGATGCCGCCGTTGCGCAGCGCATCGACGACGTTGTCGACGGCCACCTGGATGAAGTCCGCCTGACGGAAGATATGGCGATCGATGGTGATGCCGCGCGGCAGCTCCTGCTGCAGCGTGTCGAGCTCGCGGTCCAGGCGCGCGGTCACTTCGATCGTGTTCGCGCCCGGCTGCTTCTGCACGCCGACGATGACGGCGGGCTTGCCGCTGCGGGAGCCCTCGCCACGCTTGAACGCGGCGGCCTCGCGCACGTCGGCGACGTCCCGCACGAGCACGGACCGGTCGCCGCGCAGCGCCACCACCGTGTCCCCGATCTCCTCGGTGTTGCGAACGCGGCCGATGGCCTCGAGGACGTATTCCTGCGAGCCTTCCGTATACACGCCGGCCGACGTGTTCTGGCTCGCGCCCCTGACGGCCGAGAGCAGCTCGGTCAGCGAGATCTTGTTCGCGCGCAGGCCGTCGGGATGCGCGATGACCTGGAACTGCCGCTCGGCGCCGCCAATCGGCGTCACCTGCGAGATACCCGGCACCGCGAGCAATCGCCTCCGCACGGTGGTATCCGCGATGGTGCGCAGCGTGAGTGGATCTTCGGTGTCGGACGAGAGCGCGAAGAAGAGAATCTCGCCCATGATCGACGACACGGGCGCCAGCACCGGACGTTCGGTCTGCGGCGGCAGCGCACCGCTTGCCAGCGACAGCTTCTCGGACACGAGCTGGCGCGCCATGAAGATGTCGGTGCCCCAGTCGAACTCCACCCAGACGACCGAGATGCCGACGGCGGTTGCGGAGCGGACGCGGCGGACGCCCGACGCGCCGTTCATCGCGCTCTCGATCGGGAACGTGACGAGCTGCTCCATCTCCTCGGGCGCCATGCCGTGCCCCTCGGTGAGGATCGTCACCGTCGGCGCGGTCAGATCCGGAAAGACGTCGATCGGCATCTGCCGTGCGGTGTAAACGCCCGCGATGAAGAGGACGACCGACAGTCCGATGACGAGCCAGTGATGGTCAATCGACCATTGAATGATGCGTTTCATCAGTGCACGTGTCCTTCCGCCGGCAACCCCTTGGCCGCCGACGCGAGCTGGACGTCGTACGAGCCGCGTGTGACGACGCGCTCGCCCGGCATGACACCACTCTTGAGTCCCACCAGGTCGCCTTCGCGCGCGGCGATCTCGACGAAGCGGCGAGCGAAACGCTCGCCGCCCGTCTGCACGAAGACGTACGGCCGCCCCGCTTCCATCAACACCGCCGCTTTCGGCACGGCAGGTACACGCACGCGCTGGCGTCCGTAGAGCAGCGCGGAGCCGGTCTGCCCGATCAGGAGTCGATTGCCGCGATTCTCGACCTCGAACTGCACGGTCAAACCGCGGGTTTCGGGATCGATGACGCCGGCGTCGTGCATGTGGTGCGGCTTCAGCTGCAGCGGCTCGGGACGACCGGGCAATTCGAGCGCGATGGTGTCGACGTCGCGCGTCAGCTCGACGTCCGCAGCGGCGACGAGCGCCTGCAGTTCCACTTCGTCGGTCCTGACGATGCGAAACAGATGATCGCCCTCGCCATAGGAGGCTCCAAGCGTCGCCCAGACCTCGGTGACGCGTCCCGTCAATGGTGCGCGCAGCACGAAGGCGTTTCCGGCGGCTGCTCCGCCGCCAGTGCCGAGCGTCTGATCGCGCTGCGCCAGCCTGGCCTGGGCGGCGCGAAGCTGGGCTTCAGCCACGATCACCGCGCGCCTGGCGTCTTCAACGCGACGTGCGGGCACCGCTTGTTCGGCGAGCAGCCGCTCGGCCCGAGCCTGCTCCGCCCGCGCGGCCTCGAGCCCTGTCTCTGCCCGGGCCATTTCCGCCGCCAGCGTTGCGCGGTCGTCGCCGCCGGCGCTGAGCCGGGGCTCGAGCCGTCCGAGCGGCTCGCCGGCCCGGACGGTGGCGCCGATCGACACGAGCGAGTCGGCGGCAAATCGTCCTGCCGCCGGCGCCTCGACGATCGCTTCTCCCCCCGTGACCGGGTGGACCGACGCGGGGACCCGTACCGACGATCGAAGCTCCGCTTCCGCGACGGGTGCAGTACCGAACTCGTTGGTCCACTGCTGCTCTTTCAGATACGCGATGGCGGCGGGATCTTCCGGCGGCCGCTTCTCGGCATCGGCCACCGCCTCCTTCTCGTCGGCAAAGACCGTCGCCTCGCCCAGCTCGTGGCGATCGCTGAGCCCAGGCGCGTCGACGAGCAGCGCCCACGTGTACCGACCGGGCGCGGGCAGCGTCCCCTCGACGCGAAACGCGCCAGGCCGCAGCGGCTCGGAGCCTGGCAGCGTGACAGCCGCGTCCCCCGATTCGGGCGTCATCTGAATGCTGGGACGTCCCGCGTTCAGCGCGCTGAAGTCGCCCATCTTCGTGAGATGCACCGCGAAACGGACCGTCTGACCGGTGACGAGCGGCGGATACTCCATGTAGAGCTCCGTTTTGTCCGTCCAGCTGGTGACGTTCGAAGAAGGCGGCTCGGGCGCGGCCGCGGGCCCGGTCGGCCGCGAGCACGCCGCGGTCAGCGCAAAATGCAACATGCAAAATGCAAACAAAGCACGTTTCATGGCATGTCCCATCCGCTGACGAATTCCAGTTCAATTTCCGCTTCGCGCGCTGATACGTCGAGCGCCGCCTGGCGCACGCGCGCGGAGGCGGACGTCCGGTACGCGTCGAGCAGCTCGAGGATGCCGCGCTCGCCGGATTCGTAGCTGACGCGCGCAATCCGCTCGATGTCAGAAGCTGACGCCACCGCGGAGGCGCGATAGCGATCCGCCGCGGCGCGCCGTTCGAGCGCCGCGCCGCGCCACGCGGCAATCTCCCCGCGTACAGTCACCTGCATCGCCTCGAGCCTCGCGCTCGCCTGCGACTCGCGCGCCTGCGCCCGCGCCCGCTCGATGCGGCCGTTGTCGAACAGCGGCAGCACCGCCTGAAACGCGAGCACGCTGCCCATGTCGCCACCCGCAAACGTGGATGACTTGGTGCCGCCGATGACCTCCGGCTCCGGGACCCGCCGCCTGTTCGCCGCGCGCGCGGAGAAGCGCGCCGATTCGATCTCCCGCTGCAGCGCGAGAATCTCGCCGCGCGTGCCCTGCGCCTGCTGCGCCAGCACATCCACCGGCGGCACGTCGCGCACAGTGGTGACACGCTCGGCGGCGACGAGCGTCGTCGGATCGACGCTCGCCGCGAAGAAGCTCACCAGCCGTCCCTGCGCGCGTGCGCGATCGGCCGAGGCCATCACGCGATCGGCCTCTACGTCGAGCACTTCGCGTTCGGCGCGCAGGCGATCGAAGCCCGCGGCGTCGCCTTCGCGCTCGCGCTTGCCGATGATGCCCGCGAGCTCCTGGAGCCGATCCCGCGACGCAGTCAGCTCGCGTTCGCGCGCCTGCGCCGCGACGAGGTCCGCGTATGCCAGCCGCACGTCCGCCCGCGCCCGCCGCAGCGCGTCGTCCGCGCGAAAGGTGGTGGCATCGACGAGCGCGCTCGCCGCCTGCATCTCGAAGCGCCGCTGCCCCGTCACCGGCAGCGGTTGCAGCACGGTCGTGATCGTCTCCGACACGCCCGCGACGGCCTCGCGTCCGACGTAGAGGCGCGGGTTCGGCCACCGCGACGCGGCCAGCACGTCGGCGCGCGCCAGCTCGATTCCGGATCGGATGGCGCGGACGCGCGGGCTGTCGGCGGACAGCGTCGCAATCGCATCGGCTTCGGTGAGAACGGTCTGCGCATCAGCGCCGGCGCACGCGCACGCGACGGCGGCAGCGACGAACCAGGGACGTAGACGCATAGGGCTCCTTCGGACACACGGATATCGATGCGGCCCAAGGCCGACCTGAAGGTCGGCCTCTACGTTCGAGGTAGAGGGGACGTTCAGGTCCGCCCGACGACCGCGGTTACAGCGTGTCGAAGGCGGGTGGAGCGCGAAGGAGCCTGAAACCGCGCGTGGGTCCGTCGCGCGGGCTGTTGCCGGAGGTCGGCCGCTCGGCGCCGGTGAACGTCGCCGGCGCCGGCAGGGCCAGGAACGAGACGAGGGCCGACGCCGGGCGCGCGAACGCGATGACGACGTTCGACATCAGCGCCGGATGGTCGACGAAAATCGCCCGGCCATCGTCATCGTCGAGCGCGGCGCGCGACGCGCCGTGCGAGGTCCAGTGCGAGTGCTCGATCGCCGCCGCGTGGTCGTGATCGTGGTCGTCGTGCGCCGCCAGGTGGATGTGCGACGGCGGCAGCAGCGCCGCAACCACGGTCGTCGCGATCAGCAGCCATGCGGAATCCGGCCGGCGGACGCGGGACGCGATCACGCGGGGATTATTCTCCGAACAGCCACGTGATTGAAAGGCATCAATGAAACCGGTAGCCCACGAATCGTCTGGCGGTTCTCGTCAAACGCCACGCGATTGAATCCGTATTCCGCGACGAGGCCGATCTTCAGCGGGACGTGTTCGATCTCGAGCAGGCGGATCTTCGGACGGATGTGACCGCCACCGAATCGCGTCCCATGCGCCGGGACGACCGGAGCGGTCTCGATGAAGGCGCCCGCCTCGAACCGCGGCGTCCACCCATGCGTCACTCAATGGATGCGTGGACGACGCGGTTCAGAACCCGACGACCAGGCCGACGCGCGCGGTGCGCGGCACCGCCGGGTGAATGTGAATGTCTTCCACGCCCCCGAGTGGCTCGCCGGGCAGGCGCGACGCGAAGAAGTAGTCGATGTCGCTGACCTGCGCGTTCGCAACGTTGAACAGCTCGACGTTCAGGCGCAGGTTGTTGGTGAACCCGTAGCCGCCCTCGAGGTTCAGAAGCGACGTCGCTTTCGACCGCACGGAGTCGTCTTCGACGAGTGCGCGCGGACCGAAGTAGCGCAGCCGGAGGCTCCCGAACATGCGGTGGAAATTGTCGACACTGGCGCCACCCGACACGACTACGCCGACAGCCTCCGGCACGAACTGACCGCCTCCCGTATCTTCCGTGAACCGCGCCCGAGACATCGACAGATCGCCGTCGAAGATGAGCCACTTCTTGGGGGCGTAGTAATTCGCGAACTCGACGCCGTACCGCTTGCTCGAAGGACCTGGTTCGGTCGCGCCGATGTCGCCGTTGTAGACGAGCTCGGATCCAAGCCGCAGCGTCCAGAGCGAAATCGTGCTCTGCAGGTGTTTGACCGCGACGGTCCGGACGCCAACTTCGGCGCCCGTCGCGCGCACGAGCGGCGTAACGGGATCGACAGCCTCGCCATTGGTGTCATAGTGCAGGGTGGTGCCGAGCGCGTTGTTGCTGTGGAAACCGGTGCCGCCGTTCACGTAGAACTCTGTCGACTTCCACGGACCGAACGTGACAGTCCCCTTCGGGCTCACAATGCCGGCGTTCGCGGTTCCGCTGTTGCGCGGGTCGGTCTTGTTCGTGACCTTGTAGTAGGAGCCGTCGCCGCGAAGCCCGACGGTCGTTCGCAGCCATGGCGCCCACTCGACCTGGTTCTCGGCGTAAAGGCCGCCGCTCGTGACGAGCGCGGATGCGTCGCTCTTCGTGTTCAACGGCCTTCGCGCTTCTGTGTGAATCAGCGCCACCTGCATCACGTTGTCGTTGCGAACCTGCACACCGAATGTGTTCTGGACGGCGTGGTCACCCCAGCGGGTCTGCCGCTTTTGAAACGCCTTCACCCCGCTGACGAACCGGTGATCGAGCTGATCCTGCTGGTCACCGTGAACGGGATCGTCAAGAAAGAACGTGAAATTCGAAATCAGGTTGAGGTCGTAGGCAATGCCGTACGCCTGCACCTTGTTCAGCACGCTGCCCGTGCTGTGCTGCCATTCCCCGCTGCCGCTGTAGCGATACGTGTGGCCGCCGTCGGTCGGATCGATCGAGCCGAACCGGTCGATGATGCCCGCATCGATGGCGCGCTGCGGCGATGCTTCGGTGGCGTTCCACCTGCCGTGATAGCCCATGAACGTCAACGAAAGGCCGTTGACGTTGTCGCCCTGGCTGTAACGCGCCACGCCGTTCAATTTCCTGTAGGAGTCCGGAATCGCCCACGGGCCGGAATTGGTGGACGTCTCGAACGCCGCCAGGAAGTTCCCCCGGCCAAGCTTCGGGGACGCCGCAAGCAGGACGCGTCCGTACCCATAGGTGCCCTTTTCGATATGCGCAATCGGCCGATCGAGAACGGTCGCGTAATTGATGTTCGAAGCGCCCGCGGTCGCAAAGTCGCCCTGATCGGCAAAATAAGGGCCCTTCGAGTACTGGACGCCAGCCACGAGCTCCGGGATCAGGAAGTTGATGTCCGAGTAGCCCTGGCTGTGCGCATGCGTCGGCATGTTCACCGGCGTGCCGGCGACGGTCGTCGCAAAGTCGCTGCCGTGATCGAGATTGAACCCGCGGAGGAAGTACTGGTTCGCCTTCCCCTCACCGCTATGCTGCGTGATGATGACACCGGGCACGGTCTCGAGCACTTCGCCCTGGCGCATGAACGGCCGGACGTCGAGCTGCTGCGCGGTGATGGCGCCCTGGCTGGCAGATGAAGCGATGCCGACGAGGTCCTCTGCAGGGTCCTCGACGTCTGCGAGGTTCGTGAACGTCCGCTTGCCCACGACGATCACCTCGGCGTTCAACGAGAGCTGCATCATCTCGTCGTTGACCACCGTCTGCCCGGCCGCCACCTTCAGATCCCGATGGTTGACGGACGCGAAGTTGATGAGCGTCATCGAGAGCTGATAGGTCCCGGCCGCGACGCTCTCGAACACGTACTGCCCTGTTGCGTCGCTCACGGTCTCGGCAGCCGGACCGCTCGACCCGCGCACCTGAATCGTGACGCCCGGAAGCGCACCGCCGGTTTCGTCGGTGATACGGCCCTGAATACGCCCCATACTCGATTGCGCAAACGACGAGGCAGCGACCGCTGAGAGAAGGACGGTAAGAACTACGACGCGGCGAATCATCGAATCCCGGCTCCTGTGTCGCGTGACAAATGCCGATGCTGGCGCGGACAAAACCGCACTGGATCGTAGTCAGGTGGACGAGAGCACGCATCTGAAGAGTTCCTGAATTTTTCGTCACGAAGCGAGGCGGTATCCCGCGCTCAGATTGTGCGGGGAATGCGCGAGGATGATCTGCAGGACCTCAGTAGTCGACCCGTGCCCGCACGGTGAGACTCCGCGGCGGCGCGAGCGCCGTCCCCGAGAACAGCCCCGCAAAGTTGATCACGCTGAGGCGGTCGGTGACGTTCGCGATACCGGCTTGCAGCTGAACCGCGCCTCGTTCGGCGCGGCGGACGACTACGCCGCCCGACAGATCGAGCGACACGAACGGACGCACACGACCGGTCTCGAAGTTCACGCGATCGACGATGCGCGAGCCGTACTGCGCGGCGGCGGCGCGGTCGCCGTCGAATTCGAACGGAAGACCGCTGCCGTACGCGAAAGAGC
>DASQAX010000018.1:0-2533 GCA_035635535.1 Vicinamibacterales bacterium
GCAGCTGGCGGACGTGAAGGTGGGCACGCAGGCGCGCGTCACGCTCGACTCCGGCGACGGCCGCCAGACGCTGAACGGCACCGTGTCGTGGGTCTCGACGCAGGCGGAGTTCACGCCGACGCCGATTCAGACACGCGACGAACGCGCCGACCTGGTCTACGCGGTGAAGATTCGCGTCGCGAACCAGAACGGCATGCTGAAGATCGGCATGCCGGTGGATGTGGAGTTCGACCAATGAGCGCGCATACAGGTCCGTCTGAAGGCGGACCCCACCGGGATGCCGTTCGGGTCGATTCGATCACCAGGCGTTTCGGATCGACAACCGCGCTCGACAAGGTCTCGTTCGCCGTGCAGAAGGGCGAGCTTTTCGGCTTCATCGGCCCCGACGGCGGCGGCAAGACGACGCTCTTCCGGATTCTCGTGTCGCTGCTGGTGCCCGATGCGGGACGGGCGACGGTCCTCGGTCTCGACGTCGTGAAGGACTATCGCGCGCTGCGCCTGCGGGTCGGCTACATGGCCGGCCGCTTCTCGCTCTACCCGGACCTCAGCGTCGAGGAGAACCTCACGTTTTTCGCGTCGGTCTTCGGCACGACCGTGCAGCGCGAGTTCGAGCGGATCGAGCCGATCTACGCACAGCTCGAGCCGTTCAAGGATCGTCGCGCCGCCGCGCTCTCGGGCGGGATGAAGCAGAAACTGGCGCTCTGCTGCGCGCTCGTGCACCGCCCCGACATCCTGTTTCTCGACGAACCCACCACCGGCGTGGATGCCGTGTCGCGCCGCGAGTTCTGGGACCTGCTCGGCGTCCTGAAGGCCGGCGGCCTCACGACCGTCGTCTCGACGCCGTACATGGACGAAGCGACGCGCTGCGATCGTATCGCGCTCATCCACCGCGGCACGCTCGTCGGCGTGGACACGCCGGCCGGGATCACCGGCGCCTTCGGACGGCCGCTCCTCGGCGTCCGCGCGAAGGATCGGTACAAGGCGCTGCTCGCGCTGCGGACGTACGAGCACGCCGGGAGCGTCTATCCGTTCGGCGACGTCATGCACTACACGGACGCGCGCACGGATGCGCCGGTCGATCGCATCACGAGCGACGTGAAGGCATTTCTCGATGCCAAGGGCTTTGCGGATGCATCGGTCGCGCGCCTGACGCCGACGGTCGAAGACAGCTTTATCGCACGGACCGCGTCATGAGCGACCTCGCCATCCATGCGAGCGGGTTGACGCGCACCTTCGGCGGTTTCACCGCGGTCGACCACATCTCGTTCGACGTGAGCGCCGGCGAGGTGTTCGGCTTCCTCGGCGCCAACGGCGCCGGCAAGACCACCGCGATGCGGATGCTGATCGGCCTCCTGCAGCCGTCGGCCGGCACCGCGCGTGTCGCCGGGCACGACATCGCGCGCGA
This sequence comes from Vicinamibacterales bacterium, assembly GCA_035635535.1. GTDB lineage: Bacteria > Acidobacteriota > Vicinamibacteria > Vicinamibacterales > UBA2999 > Gp6-AA40. The sequence goes on from DASQAX010000018.1 coordinate 1,406, forward strand.
AGCGGAAGCGGTCAAGCGCAGCATCGGCTACATGAGCCAGCGCTTCTCGCTGTACGAGGACCTCACGCCGCGCGAGAACATCCGCCTCTATGGCGGCATTTACGGGCTGACCCGCGAGCAGATCCGCGAGCGCACCGCGCAGATGCTCGAGCGCCTTGGCGTCTCGAGCGTCGCCGACACCGCCGTCCGCGGCCTGCCGCTCGGCTGGCGTCAGAAGCTGGCGTTTTCCGTCGCCCTCGTGCACCGCCCGCGCATCGTCTTTCTCGACGAGCCGACCAGCGGCGTCGATCCGATCACCCGGCGGCAGTTCTGGGAGCTCATTTACGAGGCCGCGTCGAACGGCACGACCGTGCTCGTGACGACGCACTACATGGACGAGGCCGAATACTGCGATCGCATTTCGATCATGGTCGCCGGACGCATCGCGGCGATGGGGACGCCGGCGGGGCTCAAGGAGGAGTTCAAGGTCGAGTCGATCGACGAGCTCTTCGTGCAGCTCGCGCGGCCGGCGGAGGCGGGTGGGGCGACCGGGGTGGGTAAGGCAGGTGGGGCGGGTAAGGCGGGTGAGACGCCATGACCGCGCTGCAGGGTCTGCTTCGAAAGGAGTTCTTTCACATCCGGCGCGACCGTCGAACGGCCGCCGTGCTGATCGCGCTGCCGGTCGTGCAGGTGATGCTCTTCGGCTACGCGATTCGCACCGACGTGGACGACGTGCGCCTCGCGGTCGTGGATCCGGCTCCCGATTCCGCGACGATCGCGCTTCGCAACCGCTTTGCGGCCGGCGGCGTGTTCAGGACGGTCGCGGTCGTGCCGCGGACAGCGGATCTCGACCCGCTGTTCGAATCGGGGAAGGCGCAGCAGGCGATCGTCTTTTATCCAGGGTTCGCACGGGACCTCGGCAGCGGCGTGCCCGCGAAGCTGCTGATCCTGACCGATGCCACCGAACCGAACACCGGCAGCCTGCTGCAGTCCTACGCGGAATCCGTGGTGAACCAGTGGGCGGGTGGAGTAGGTGAGTCGCGTAGGGCGGGTCCTTTCGGACCCGCCGCATCCATCCGCATCGTTCCTCAGAGCCGCATGCGCTTCAACCCGACGCGCGAAAGCTCGAACCTGTTCGTGCCGGGCCTC
>DASQAX010000019.1:0-3526 GCA_035635535.1 Vicinamibacterales bacterium
TCGACTGTCACCTCGGTCGGGATCAGCGTCTCGTCGCGCGGCTTGTTGGACTGGGTGTGGAGCCCTTCCGGCAGCGCCACGCGGATCGCGACGCGCGCGGCCTCGCCCGCGCGGACTGCTCGCTCGACGAGCGGCGTCACCTCGGCCGTCGGGCGGCGCGCCTGCGCGTGCGGCGCGGCAGAGAACCAGAGCGCGAGCGCAGCGCCAACCATCGCCGGGATCACCGTTACCTCTTCCGTCACTTCACCTCTTTGAGCGCGATAGCACCCGGCGGCAGCGGGAGCGCCGACGGATCCAGCTCGCCTTTCAGCGGCGGGAGGTCCTGATACATGAAATCCCACTTCCATCGCTCTGACGGGTTGGAGGCCTGCAGCCAGTGCTGCGCGTCGATCGGGCGGCTGAACGCCAGCGCCGGCAGCCCCTGCAGCTCCGTCATGGTCGGGAACCGCGCGACGATGTCGCTGCGGACCTGCGCCGCGGTCGTATAACTGAACGGCACGCCGAGGCCGATGCCGACGTTGACGAGAATCTGCCAGTCTTCCATCGCCTCGCCGGGCGCCGCCATCGCACGCGACGTGCCCTGCAGCCGTCCCTGGTGGTTCGTATAAGACGCGTCCTTCTCGACGTACGATGCACCCGGGAGCACGAAATCGGCGGCCCGGGCCAGATCCGTCAACAGCACCCCCTGGACGACAAGGAGCGGCAGCGTCCCGTGCGTGCGCGCGTTGACGATCCACTTCGTGTCGCCAAGCGAGCCGTCCGGACCGGGATCGAACACGTAAAGGGCGGTGACCCGCCCGGTCTCGACCGCCTTTCGCAGCGCGGTCACGTCGGCCGCGCGCACCGCGCTGCCCGGCGCGCCGGGCACCAGACCGAACAGCCGCGCGCCGTTGACGTTCGGCGCGTCGACGGCCAGCACCTTGAATTTCGCCTCCGGCGGCTGCGGCTTCTCGCGATACCGCCAGCTCACGCTGATGGCCTTTGCACCGCCGTCGCCGAGCAACTCTTCAGTCAGGCGCGTGAACAGGAACAGCTCTTCGTGCGATGCGTGCGCCGAGAGCAGGAACCGCACCGGGGTCAGACCTTCACTGCCGGTCTGACCCCGCGAGGCCGTGCCGGCGGCCGTCAGCCGATCGCACAACGCCGCCGTGAGATCGCGCCAGGCGATCGGCTGGTGCACTCCCTCGGCGGTTCTGATGAGCGGCTTGCGGACGCGGTCGTCGCCCTCGATCCAGTGATACTCGAAGCGCCCGATGTCGCACATCCAATAGTCGTTGACCTCGGGGTTGAATCGCGGCGTGAACCGAATCAGCTGCGATCCCCTGGCCCATTCCGGCTTCGCCTTGATCCACGCCGTGACGTTGCAGCCTTTCGCGCACTGCGTGCAGATCGTGTCGGCGGCCTTCGGGTTGTCCCACGGCCGCGACTTGAACCGGTAGTCGCGCGTTGTGATCGCGCCGACCGGACACACGTCCATCAGGTTGCCCGAGAGCAGCGAGTGAACGCCTTCTTCCTGGAACGTCGCGATCTCGCTCCCGTAGCCGCGATCGATGATGTTGATCTGCGCGTCGCTGTCGATCTCGCGCATGAACCGCACGCACCGCGTGCACAGGATGCAGCGATTGCGGTTGAGCATGAGCGTCGGTCCGAAGTCGACGTCCGCCCGCACGCCGTCGCCGTCGAACTCGCGGCGCGGGAACTCCATGCGGCTCTGATCGGGGCCGAACGCGTAGGAAAAATCCTGCAGCGGACACTCGCCGCCTTTGTCGCACACGGGACAGTCGAGCGGGTGGTTGATGAGCAGAAACTCGAAGACGCTGGCGCGCGCGTCGATCACCTCCTGCGTTCGCGTCAATACGACCATCCCGTCGGTGCACGTCGTCGAGCACGATGTCTGCAGCTTCCCCATCTTTTCGATCTTGACGATGCAGACGCGGCAGGAGCCGTCGATGCCGATGCCGGGGTGGTAGCAGTAGTACGGAACGGAAGTGCCGCTCTCGATGGCAGCCTGCAGGACAGTCTTGCCCTTTTGGACAGTCACTTGCCGGCCATCGATCGTCAGCGTCACGGTGTCCATGGAGGATCGATCATATCAAGGACGCCGCGCAGGACGCGCGCGCGCTTGACAACGGGCCGGCGGCGCCTCGATTCTCCACTCTCTCCTATGGATGCCACGCGCGCACGGCTCAGCTTTGACAGCGGTCACTACAGCGGGCACTTCGAATGGGCGGCGTCCGCTGTGCTGATCGCCGCAACGCTGCTGGTCGCCTCGCTCGTCGTCCGCGAGCTGCGTTTCGCGCCGCGGCTGCAGGCGGGCCCGCGCGAACCGGATGCCGCAACCGTCGTGCCACCCGAAGCGGTGTCGGTGCCCACGCTCGTGCTCAGTGCCGGGAGCGTGATTCACGGCCGTTCGGGACACCCCGTGGCTACTCACGCTATGTCGAATGAGTCCGCGATAACGCCGCAGTGTTTGCCGGAGGCTTCCGCTTTCTGAAGGGATCAATCGCGCCGTCGCGTCGAGTGCGCCGAGCAATCGCACGCCCGCTTTTGCGAGATGGCCGATCGGCAGCACGCCGTCTTTGAACGTCACGCCGTACATGTGCCGCTCTCAGCCGCGCGTGTCAGGGGCACGGTGTGATACCGCAACGCCGGTTCGTCGCGAGGCGCTTCCCGGGTGACACGCCTGTCGGCGTCCAGCGGTTCCGGGAAAAGGCGCCGCGCGTGCGTGCGAAAGGAAAGATGTTCACGCACGCGCGGCCCTCCGCGTCTACGCCGCCGCTTTGTCGGTCGGCGCAGGTGGAGCCGGGGTCGGCGCCGGCCTCGCCGGCGCCGACGTGGTGGCGCGGGGCCCAACGCGCTTGGCCATGCGCAGCTTCGTCAGAACCTCGGGATGAGCGGCCGGCGTGTTGATCACCAGCGCTTCGAGTACACCGACGGTCTTGTCGGTCTCGTCGAGCGTCGCGCGAATCGACTGCGACGCGGCGGTGAAGCGTTGACGGGACGCGGCCTGCGCGTCCCTCGCCGCCTCGAGCCGCTGAATCGCGTCAGCGAGACCCTTCAGAGAATCGGGCGGCAGCCCGCTCGCGACGAACGCCTCGGCGTGCACCGAGACGCGATCGAGGAGTCCCCGCGCATAGGCGAGCAGCTCGTCGTCGCTGCCCGGCGTGGGGAGCTGCATGGTGCCCATCACGACGTCGGAGAGATGCACGAGCTTGCCGACCCTGATGACCAGGTTCGCCGCGTCGCGAAGCCCCTGGCGCGAGAGCCGGCCCTGTTCCGTCGCGGCCCGCCGGTCTTCGATCGACCGTTCCTGAAGTGCGAGTAGACGATCGACGTCTGCCACCTGCGCGCTGAGCGTGTCGCGCGTCTTTTGGCCGCCCGCCGCCGCGTCGAGGAGCGCGCTGTGCTCGGTGCACACGCTGTGGGCGCGAACGTGTGCGTCATGCCGCCGCTGAACGTGTTTCCGCATGGGTGCGTGTCCTTTTCTTTCCTTTCTGAAATGCTTCGACACCGTGCGCCGCCGAAA
>DASQAX010000020.1:0-4151 GCA_035635535.1 Vicinamibacterales bacterium
GACCGGCCGGCTTATTCCTGGTAGATCGCGGCCGCGACGCGCACCTCAGTCACGCGTCGGAACGATCGCTCGGGGGACCATTCCTCGCATTGCTGTTCCTGACGAGCCTGACGGGACTGCTGTTGATGATCCTGCGCGAGCAGCCGTACATGCCGGCGCTGCTCGTCGTGCACCTCGCCATCGTGCTCGCGCTGTTCGTGACGCTCCCGTACGGCAAGTTCGTGCACGGAATCTACAGAGCTGCGGCGTTGATGAAGTTCAGGCGGGAAGAAGCGTAGTGGAGGCCGGGTCCTTTCGGACCCGGCTCCATTGATTAGAAACGCGTGCCGAACGCGATCCGCACCGCGCGGCCGCCGTTCTGCCCCGCGTACGGCTGCGGGAACATCGTGTCGCTGGTCGCCTGGCCGAAGCGCGGACCCTGCGTGTACGTCAACGGGATGCCGTTGGCGTCGAGCGCCCCCGCGCGGTTCGCGGCGGCGATGCTGATCGTCTTGTCCCACGCGATCTGCTTCTGGTTGTTCCGAACGTTGTAGACCTCGACCTTGAACCACGGCGACGCCGACTTCCACACCGGAATCGCGTAGGTCGCGGCGAAGTCCATCACGCCGTAGCCCTTGAAGAAGTACTGGCCGCGGTCGCCGAAGAACACGGTCTCGCGAACCGCCGGGTTGACGTCGTTGGCCGGATAGCCCGGGTTGCGCGCGAGCTGCGCCGCCGGAACCGGCGTCGACGCCGTGAGGCTGTACGCGCGGCCCGAGTTGACGCGCCAGATCGGCGAGAGGTCCACCGAACCGAACCGCCCCATCGACTGCGTGTAGGTGCCGTACGCGCGCACCTTGTGGCGCTGGAAGCTGTCGAGGCGGCCGTACGGCATCAGGCGATCGAGCGCCGGAGCGTAGATCTCCGGGAAGTCGCCGTAGATCGACTGCGCGCCGGGCACGCCCGCCGCTTCACCCGCGAAGTTGCCGTGGTCCTTCACCTGCAGCGTGTAGTCGGCGCCCATCCACATCCGGTCCGCCATGCGGTAGTCCGTCTGGAAGATCGCCGCCTGGTACGAGCGCCTCGGTACGTCGGTGTTGTCGAGCACGCGGTTGGTGAGCGTGCCCACGAGCGGCACGTCGACGACGCCGTTCTTCAGCGAGAGAAAGTCCTCGACGAAGTTCGTCGTCTTGCGCCACACGTAGGTCGCCTTCGCGTGACCCTGCTGGCCGAGCTGACGGCCAAGCGCGACGGTCCCTTCGCGGACGATCGGCGACTGCAGCCCCTTGGCCACCTGCACGTTCGCGGTCGGGAAGCTCGCGAACACGACGGCGGTGTAGTTGGCCGGATCGAGGCCGGGCGCAAAGCTGCTCCCCTGCCCCGCGGGTCCGGTGTAGACGTAGTCGACCTCGCTCGGACGGCTCACGTTGCTGTTCGCCGAGAACTGCACCTGGCCGTACTTGCCGGAGTAGTGCGCGTAGCTGCCCTGGACCGTCGTCTTGCCGCTCTCGTCGAGCGCGAAGACCGCGCCGAGGCGCGGGACGATCGTCGCCGTGTCGACGGCCTGGATGTCGCCCGTGGCGTTCGACCGCACCACCTCGAACCGGGTGCCGAGGTCGAGCGTGAGTCGGCGGTTCACCGACCAGCGATCCTGCGCGTAGAACGACGTCGTCTTGATGTCGATCTTCGCGCCGCGCGTCGCCTGGAAGTTCCACACCTGCGACTGGCCGGGAACGAACCGCGGCGTCGGCGACAGGTTCGACTCGAGCACCGGCTTGCCGGCCGCGTCGGTCACGAAGTCGGTCACGAACACGTAGCCGGTCGGCGACTGCGAGTTGCCGCCAATGCCGGTGGTGACGAAGTACTCGGCGCCGCCCTTGACGTCGTGCGTGCCGGCGCGCGTGCTCGACAGCAGGCGCGAGACGCTGCCCGTCAGCTGCTGGTTGTTGCGCTGCTCGGGGTCGGTCGCGTCGAAGTACGGCGCGTGATAGTAGAGGCCGCCCGGCACCGACGCGCCGAGCGTCTCGAACGGCGAGTTGCCGATCGCGGTGTTCGTGCCGCCGTTGCCGCGCGTGATCTGCCGCTTCTGCGAATACTGCAGCGTCGCGAACATCGAGTTGCCCACGATGCCGCTGTAGTTGAGCGCCAGCAGGCGGTTCGGGATGTTGCGCGTGACCAGCACGTTGCTGTCGAGAATCGCCGCCGCGGGCACGCCCGACGCGTTCGCCTGCTTCGTGCCGTTGTTGATGTAGGTGCCTGAGATCGTGTCCGCGAGGCGGAAGCGGCCCGTCACCTTCAGCTCGCCGCGCCGGTTCGTGTCCGTGCGCGTGTAGGCCACGCCGCTCTGCGAGAACGTGCCCGGCGTGTTCGTCGTCTCCCAGCGGCCCGCGCCGAAGAACCAGACGCGGTCCTTCGAGATCGGTCCGCCGAAGGTCGCTTCGTGCGTCTTGCCGAGCACGCTCTTATGCTCGACGCCGTTGTTGCGCTCGAGCGGCGTCTCGTTGATCCACGCCGGGTTGGCGAGGTTCTCGCGGAAGCTGCCGCTGAACAGGTTGCCGCCGCTCTTGGTCACGAGGTTGACGACGCCGCCCGAGAAGCGGCCGTACTCCGCGGAGATGCCGTTGGTGAGGACCGTCGTGTTCTGGATCGCGTCCTCGATGAAGAGGTTGTTCGCACTGCCGATCAGCGTGTCGTTGACGTCCACGCCGTCGACCATGAACACGTTGTCGAAGCCGTAGGCGCCCGAGATGGCCAGCTGCCCCGTGGTGAACGTGTTGGTCGTCAGGCCCGGCGACAGCTCGGCGATGTCCACCGGACGCCGTCCGATCGGCATCTGGTCGATCTGCTTCTTGTCGAGGCTCTTGCCCGTCGCGACCGTCGTCAGCGACGAGGGCGCCTCGGCGGTCACCGTGACGGTCTCGGTCCGCGCGGCGAGCGACATGTTCGCGCTCACCTCGATAGTGCCGCCAACCGTCAGCACGACGTTGTCGCGGCGCGCGGGCTTGAAGTTCGACAGGTCGAAAGTGACCGTGTAGGTGCCGGCGGGCAGACCTTTGATCGAATAGACGCCGTTGACGTCGGTCACCTCGACCCGCTCGCCCTGGAGGGCGGGCGACGAGGCGGTGATCGTCACGCCGGGAAGCGCGACGCCGTCAGCGGAAGTCGTGGCGCCGGTCAGGACGGCCGTCTGAACACCCTGCGCGCCGGCGGGGATGGCGCAAAGCAGTGTACCGATCAGGTACACGACGGCAGTAAACCAACGGTTCATCACAAGTTTCTCCTTGATATGCGCGTAGTTCCGGGGTCCACGGGATTATCGGCCGAGGTGGTGTGGCTCTACAGCCCTCGTGTCCTTTCGTGGCACATGCTGGCTGGTCCCGATGACGTTCTGCACGTTTCTGTAGAATTCGGCGATGCCCGGGACGCTGACCGCCGCCGAACGACTCGACCGACTGGCCGTCTCCACTTTCCACCGGCGGACGGCGGCCCTGCTCGCCTACGTCTTCTTCTTCGAGCTGGGGGATCTCAACAGTTTCGCATACGCGGCTCCCGCGCTGCGGCAGCAGTGGCAGCTCTCCATCCAGACCATCGCGACCATCACGTCGGCGTCCTTCGTCGGCATGTTCGTCGGCGCGATGACCGCCGGGACGCTGTCGGACCACGTCGGCCGGAGGCGGGCGCTCCTCCTGACGACGATCTGGTACTCGTCGATGTCGTTGCTGAATGCCTGCGCGTGGAGCGTGCCGAGCCTGTTCGCGGCGCGGCTGCTGACCGGTGTCGGGTTGTCGGGGATGACGGTCGTCGCGATGACCTACATCGGCGAAATGTTCCCGTCGCGCGTGCGCGGCGCGTTCCAGGCCCGCATCCTGATGTTCGGCCTCATCGGCATCCCCGCGACCGCGTACGTCGCGAGATTCGCGATCCCGCAGGCGGCCTGGGGCTGGCGCGTGGTGTTCGTGTGGGGCGCGCTCGCGATCTTCTTCCCCTTCTTCGCGCGCCTGCTCGAGGAGTCGCCGCGCTGGCTGGAACGGCGCGGACGAAAGGAAGAAGCGGAAGCCGTGCTCGATCGGATCGAGCGCGAATCGGCGTTGGCGGGTCCAGCGGCGGCGGGTCCAAAAGGACCCGCCCTACACACGGACCAGGGTCCGGCGGGTCCGAAAGGACCCGCCCTA
>DASQAX010000021.1:0-28350 GCA_035635535.1 Vicinamibacterales bacterium
CGCGGAGACCGCCGGCGATCAGATGGACGCGCTTCGGGCGATTCCGGGCACGGAGACATGGCTGCTCGTATCGGTTCAGGCGCTCCATCCGTTCTACACGCGCAAGGAGCGGGTCGTCGCGACCTGGATGACGCGCGACGACCGCGAGCTCGCCATCGCCGACAATATCGACTATGTGGGACGTGTCCTCGACCGCGTTCACGCCGATCACCGGGCCGGCGGCACACTGGTGTTTTCCGGCTTCTCGCAGGGCGGCGCGATGGCGTACCGCTCGGCCTCGAACTATCGTGCCGACGGTGTCATCATCCTCGCCGCCGATGTGCCGCCCGACGTCGTCACGGCCAGGCGCGTGCCGCTGCCGCCGACGCTCATCGGCCGGGGAACGAGGGACGAATGGTATACGGAGGAACGCGCAGCAGCGGATCTCGCGGCGCTCGCGCGCATCGATGCTCACGTCGAGACGTGCGTGTTCGACGGCGCGCACGAATACACCGATGACTTTCGCGCCGCTGCCGCCGCGTTCCTGCGCCGCGTCCGTCGGCGCTAGGTGATGACGGCCATGCTGCAGTCGGAGTACCGCGAAGTCGGCACCACAGCTGCCGTCGCTTTTCCTGGGCCCGGCGGATGTCGCGGGCGGGGCGATCGCCGCGATTAGAATGTCGTTGGTACGATCATCAGCCCGGGCATGACGCTCACCGAGTTGGGGTGGAACGACGAGTTCGCCGCCGCGTACGAACCGTGGCGATCGAAGGCGCACGTGTACCCCGGGCGCGTCGCGATCGAGTTCAACCAGATCTTCCGCATCTACATCGAGGACGGCGAGCTGGACGCGGTGACGGCCGGACGGCTGAAGCACCGCGCGCGCGGCCGCGCCGAGCTGCCCGCGGTCGGCGACTGGGTCGCCCTGCGCAAGCGGCCGGAGGAAGACCTCGGCGTCATCATGGCCGTGCTGCCGCGCCGCAGCGCGTTCACGCGGCGCGCCGCGGGCGAGGTCACCGGCGAGCAGGTCGTCGCCGCCAACGTCGACGTCGTCTTTGTCGTCATGGGACTCGATCGCGACTACAACGTCCGCCGGCTCGAACGCTACCTGGTGATGGCGCGCGAGAGCGGCGCGTCGCCGGTCATCCTCCTGACCAAGCCGGATCTCTGTTCCGACCTCGCCGCGCACCTGCGGGAGGTGACGTCGCTCGCCGGCGACATCGTCGTGCACGTCGTGAACCCGAAGCGGGGGGAGGGGCTCGAACAGCTCCAGGGTGACCTCGGGGCGGGGACGACTGCGACGCTGCTCGGGTCCTCGGGCGTCGGCAAGAGCACCCTCATCAACCGCCTCGTCGGCGCCGACGTCCTGCGGACGCGCGAGGTGCGCGCGTCGGATTCGCGCGGACGCCACACGACGACGCACCGCGAGCTGGTGGTGCTGCCCGGCGGCGGACTCGTCATCGACACGCCGGGGATGCGCGAGCTGCAGTTGTGGGATGCCGGCGATTCGGTCCGTGAGACGTTCGACGAAATCGAAGCGCTCGCGCCCGGGTGCCACTTCACCGACTGCCGGCATCGTGACGAGCCGCGCTGCGCGGTCAAGGCGGCGGTCGCGGAGGGGAAGGTCGCCGCCGGGCGGCTCGAGAGCTACATCAAGGTGCAGGAAGAGCTCGCGACGCTCGCGCGGCAGCAGGAAGAGCGGCCGCGGAAAACGCGGCGCTAAGGTGCCACGGTTCGCGGGGTCGCCGGGAGTGGTGCGGTGACCGGCGGCGGCAGCAGCAGGTCGGCGCGCGGGATCGGCTTCGCGCCGGTCGCATATCGCGGCTGATACACCGGAGACGGGGGCGGAGCAGGCAGGCCGACGTCAATCAGTTGATCGACCGGGGTGAACCACAGGCCCGCCACGACAAGAAGCGCCAGCACGAGCGCGGCCATGCCGGCGACGCGGACACGAGTCGGCGCCGTGGCGGTCGCGGCGGCCGCCTTTTTCTTCTTCTTCTGACGTCCCTTTTCCGGCAACCGGAGGCCGAGGCTGGCCGCGGCTTCCTCGATGATGGCCGGCGTCAGCCGGTTCACGCGCATCTGCGCGGACTGCATCAGCGAGCGGTCGCAGAGCAGGTTGATGATGCGCGGCACGCCGGCGGTGTAGGCGTGCATGCGATCGAGCGCCGTGGGTTCGAACGTCACCGCCGTCGAACCGCGCGCCACCCAGAGCCGGTGCGCGATGTAGGCCTCGACCTCTTCGCGGTTGAGCGGCTTCAGCGTCGCGCGGATCGAGATGCGCTGATCCAGCTGCCGCATCTCCGCCGCGGCGAGCACGTCGAGCAGGTTCAACTGTCCCACGAGCACGATCTGCAGCAGCTTCTGCTCGTTGGTCTCGAGGTTCGAGATGATGCGGATCTGTTCGAGCACCTGAGGCGTGAGGTGCTGCGCCTCGTCGATGATGAGGACCGCGCTGCCGTGAATCGGCATCAGCGACAGCAGGAACTCGTGCAGCGTGCTGATCAGCTCGTGCTTGCTGGCCGTCGCGATTCGGCCGGTCCGGACGCCCTCTCGCGAGACGACGCCGAAGTCGAGCAGCACCTCGCGCAGCAGCTCTTCGACCGACAGGAACGGATTGAGGATGAGCGAGGTGAAGACGCTCGCGTCGAGCTGTTCGAGGAGCGCGCGGCAGCTCGTCGTCTTGCCGGTGCCGATGTCGCCCGTCAGGACGATGAAGCCTTCCTTGCGGCGGATGGCCTGCTGCAGGAGGGTGATCGCTTCCTCGTGCGATTCGCTGCGATAGAGGAAGCGCGGGTCGGGTGTCAGCGTGAACGGCGGTTGTACGAACCCGTAATACTGTTCGTACATCGACGTGTCGCGGGTTTGCGCGGTAGCCTGGGAACTCACGCCCACCGCCAATATAGCAGACGCACGCCTATAATCTGCGCATGATCGCGCTCCTGATTGTGCTCGCGCTGCTCGGCAGTCCGCGAAGCGCGGCCGCGCAGGCGCGGGGGCAGGCGCCGCCGCCCCGCCCGGCGCAGGCGGCCCGGCCGCAACCGGCGCGTCCGCAGCCGCCGGCAGATACCTATTTCGTCAACACGCTCGCGCCCGCCGACATGCAGAACAAGCAGGCCGTGCTCGAGACGAGCATGGGGACCATCGTGCTCGACCTGCTCCCCGACGCGGCGCCGAATCACGTCGCGCACTTCATCACGCGCGCGCGCGAGGGCGCCTACGACGGGACGATCTTCCACCGCGTGATCCTGAACGGCATCATCCAGGGCGGCGATCCGCTCTCGAAGGACCCGGCGCAGAGCGCGCGCTACGGCACAGGCGGCATGCGCGAGCTGCGGTTCGAGCGCAACGGCGAGCCGATGACGCGCGGCGCCGTGGCGGCGGTGCTCGCGCCGAACATGCCCGACAGCGGCGGCTCGCAGTTCTTCATCTGCATCTTCGATCAGCCCGCCATCACCGGGCAGTACACGGTCTTCGGCCGCGTCGCCGAGGGGCTCAACGTCGCGCAGAAGATCTCGCAGGCGCCGGCCGAGAACACGGTGCCGAACGAGCGCGTGGTCATCAGGACGGTGACCATTCGCGACAAGGCGGCGCCGGGGCCCGAGCCGTTCTCCACCGAGACGGCGGACGAGCTGTCGCGCTACCGCGCCGTGCTCGAGACGTCGCTCGGCAACATCACGTTCCAGTTCTTCCCCGAGAAGGCGCCGAACCACGTGCGCAACTTCCTGCGCCTCGCGTCGGTCGGCTTCTACGACGGCACCGCCTTCCACCGCGTCGTGAAGGGCTTCGTCATCCAGGGCGGGTTCCTGCCGACGCGCGGCGAGCCGCTCGACATCACGCAGGACCGCTACGTCAGGAAGATGGCGCCGGAGTTCAACGACACGGCACACGACAAGGGGACCGTGTCGCTCGCGCATGGCGACGACCCGGCGAGCGGCGACACGTCGTTCTTCATCGTCCTCGCGCGCACGCCGGTGCTCGACGGCAAGTACTCGGCATTCGGCCGTGTCGTCGACGGGATGGACGTCGTGGAGAAGATCGAGCAGGTGCCGGTGACTGGTGAGACTCCCGCCAACAGGATCGAGTTAAGGAAAGTAACGGTCAGTCGAGTGCCATAGGGTCCGCTGAAGGCGGACTCTACAGGTGGAGTCCGGCTTCAGCAGGACCCGGACTTGCCATTCGATCTACTATTCCGCGCGGAGGGCGGATATGAGAGGCATTCTGGTTGGCGCGCTTGGCGCCGCGGTGGTCGTGGTTGCGCTCATGGCGCAGGGGAACAATCCAAGTCCGAAGCCCACGTGCAACATGTGTCCCGGCACGTATATCCCCGTCTCGGAGCTGCAGGCGTACACGAAGAAGGCGGTCGCGGAGAAGCTCGTCGATCAGCAGGTGCGCGACGTCGAGATCGGCAAGGCGCACGTCGGCATCGGCATGGTCCATCGCGGCAAGCTCGACGCGCCCGCGAAGGATTCGGTCGCCGAACACGATCTCGTCAGCGAGGTCTACCACATCATCGACGGGTCGGCGACCCTCTTGCTCGGCGCCGACATCACGAACCTGGTGCGGCGTCCGGCGACGCAGGAGACCGTCCGCCTGTTCAACGGGCCCGGCAACAACGGCTCGGCCATCCGCAACGGCAAGTCCTACAACCTGAAGGTTGGCGACGTGGTCGTGATTCCGGCGGGCACCGGGCACCAGTTCACAAAAATCGACGATCACATTGACTATCTGATGGTGCGCATCGATCCTGACAAGGTGACGCCGCTGAGGGATGAAGCCGCATCCCAGCAGTATCTGAAGACCGGCAAGAACCCGTAAACGTCCTAAAGACGCTCACATGAAGCTTTTTGTTCGCATCCGTCTGTCGCTGTTGCTGGCCGCGCTCGCGGCGACGGTCACCGTCGCCGCGGCGCAGCAGTCCTCGATTCCCGCGAACGTCCTCGCCGCGAAGCTCGACGACGTCGTTCCCGTCGATCCGCTGATCACCGTCGGCAGGCTGCCGAACGGATTCCGGTACTACATCCGCGTGAACCGGCTGCCGCAGGGACGCGCGGAGCTGCGGCTCGCCGTCAACGCGGGCTCGGTGCTGGAAGACGAGGACCAGCGCGGGCTGGCGCACTTCGTCGAGCACATGGCGTTCAACGGGACGCTCCACTTCCCGCGGCTCGACGTCGTCAACTTCATGCAGTCGCTCGGGATGCGCTTCGGCGCGCACGTCAACGCGAACACCAGCTTCGACGAGACCGTCTACCAGCTCCAGATCCCGACGGAGAACCCCGCCGTGATCGATCGCGCGCTGCTCGCGCTCGAGGACTGGGCGCACAACGTGACGTTCGATTCGGGCGAGATCGAGAAGGAGCGCGGCGTCATCCTCGAAGAGTGGCGCCTCGGCCTCGGCGCGGGCGAGCGCATCTCGAACAAGCAGTTCCCGCTGCTGCTCAAGGGCTCGCGCTACGCCGAGCGCCTGCCGATCGGCACGCCCGACATCATCCGCAACGCCAATCCGGCGCGCCTCAAGCAGTTCTACGCCGACTGGTACCGCCCCGACCTGATGGCCGTCGTGGTCGTCGGCGATTTCGACAAGGCCGCGATGGAGGAGCGCATCAAGGCGCACTTCGGCTCCATTCCGACGACGCTGTCGGCGAAGCCACGGCCCGAGTACACCGTGCCGGATCAACCGGGCACCGTCTACGCGACCATCACGGATCCCGAGGCCACCGCCACCAGGATCGACATCTCCGCGCGGATGGCGGCCCGCCGCTTCGCGACCATCGGCGAGTACCGCCGGTCGATCGTCGAGCGCCTGTTCAGCGCGATGATGTCCGCCCGCCTGGACGAGGTTGCGAGCTCGCCGAACGCGCCGTTCCTGCGCGCCGAGACCGATCGCGGCCTCTTCGTCCGGACGGCGGAGGTGACGTCGCTCGTCGCGCTCGTGCCTCCCGGCGGCGTCGAGCGCGGGCTGAGCGCGCTCTTCACGGAAATCAACCGCGCCGCGCGCTTCGGCTTTACCGCGACCGAGTTCAATCGCGAGAAACTGAACACCCAGCGCTACCTGCAGAGCGCGGTCACCGAGAAGGACAAGAGTCCGTCCGGCCCGCTCGCCGACGAGTTCGTGCGCAACTTCATCCACGCCGAGCCGATTCCCGGCATCGTCTACGAATTCGGCCTCAGCCAGCGGTTCACGCCGGAGATCACGCTCGCCGAGGTGAACGCGCTGGCGAAGGAATGGGTGCCGGATCGCAACCGGCTCGTCGTCGTCAGTGCGCCCGAGGCCGATCGGGCGACGCTGCCGACCGACGCGCGGATCACGGCGGTGATCAAGGCCGCGGAGACGGCGACGACGACCGCGTACGTCGACACGGTCTCGACGCAGCCGCTGCTCGCCCGGATGCCGGCCGCGGGCGCGGTCGCGAGGACGACCATGAACGACGCGCTCGGGATTACCGAGTGGCAGCTGGCCAACGGCGCGCGCGTCGTGCTGAAGCCGACGACCTACAAGCAGGACGAGATCCTGTTCCGCGCCATCAGCCCGGGCGGCACCTCGCTCGCGAGCGACGCGGACTTCATTCCCGCCGCGACGGCGGCCGATGTCGTCGAACAGGGAGGCGTGGGCGCGTTCCGCAACATCGACCTGGAGAAGGTCCTGGCGGGCACGACGGCGGCCGTGCGCGCCGACATCGGCGCGACCGAGGAAGGGCTCGGCGGCGGATCGTCGAGCAAGGATCTCGAGACGATGTTCCAGCTGATCTACCTTCGGTTCACGGCGCCGCGCGCGGATCCGGTCGCCTTCGGCGTGCTGAAGGATCAGATCAAGGTGGCGGTCGCGAACCAGCGCTCGATGCCCGAGGCCGTGTTCGACGAGGCCGTGAGCGCCGCGCTGACGCAGAACCATCCGCGGGCGCAGCCGCTGACGGTGGCGCGCGTGGACCAGATGAATCTCGACAAGTCGCTGGCGTTCTACAAGGACCGCTTCGCCGACGCGAGCGATTTCGTCTTCGTGTTCGTCGGCAGCTTCGATGTCGCGAAGATGAAGCCGCTCGTCGAGCGCTACATCGGCAGCCTGCCGTCGCTGCGCCGCAACGAGATGGTGAAGGACGTCGGCATGCATCCGCCGTCCGACGTCGTCGACAGGCAGGTGACGGCCGGCATCGAGCCGCGCAGCCAGGTGAGCATCGTCTTCAGCGGGCCGTTCCAGGACGACGAGGAGCATCGCGTGATTGCCAGCGCGATGGCCGACACGCTCGGCGGCAACCTGCAGCGGACGCTGCGCGAGGACCTCGGCGGCACCTACGGCGTCAGCGTCGAGCCGAGCTACCAGAAGAGGCCCACGCAGGAATACCGGTTCACGATCAACTTCTCCTGCGACCCGGCGCGCACGGATGACCTGGTCGCGGCCGCGTTCCGGGTGATCGACCAGTTCAAGGCGTTCGGCCCGAGCCCGAGCCAGGCGGTCGACGCGCGCGCGGGGCTCGCGCGCGACTTCGAGACCAACAGCGAGCGGAACGACTACCTCCTGAACCGCATCCTGTTCAAGTACGAATACGGCGAGGACGTGAAGGACGTGTTCGACATGCGGTCGTACTACGATCAGGTCACGGTGGCCGCGATGCGCGATGCCGCGCGCATGTACCTGAACACGAATCGCTACGTCAAGGTGACGCTGCTGCCGCAAACGAGATGACCCCCGAGGTAGTCGAGCCTGGCGTCAAGGTGCGTCTGCCGCTCGTGGTCAACGGCGAGCGGGTCGAGACGCTGGTTGACGGGTACAAGACGCTCCTTGAAGTGCTGCGCGAAGACCTCCAGCTGACCGGGACCAAGCACGGGTGCGAGCTCGGGGAATGCGGCGCGTGCGCCGTGCTGGTCGACGGGGAGCCGACCCTCTCGTGCCTGCTCCTCGCCCTCGAGTGCCCAGGGCGCGACGTCGTCACCGTCGAAGGGCTGGTGTCGGACGGACGCCTCCATCCCTTGCAGGATGCGTTTGCGGATCTCGGCGCCGCCCAGTGTGGCTACTGCACGCCGGGCATCCTGGTCACCGCGAAGGCATTGCTCGATCGCGAGCCGCACCCGACGCGCGAGCGCATCCGCGAGGCGCTGTCGGGCAACCTGTGCCGGTGCACGGGGTACCTCCAGATCATCGAGGCCGTCGAAGCGGCGGCGGCCGCGACCCCGCGCGCGACACGAGGGCAGGCCCGGTGAGCGACGGCTCGTTGAAGGTGATTGGCGAGCCGCGGCGGCGCGTGGACGGCCGCGCAAAGGTCACCGGTCAAACCCGCTTCGCCGACGACATCGTCTTGCCGCGGATGCTGCACTGCAAGCTGCTGCGCTCCGCGCTTCCGCACGCCCGCATCGTGAGCGTCGATACCACGAAGGCCGAAGCGCTCGACGGCGTTCACCTCGTGCTGACCGGCGATGCATTTCCGATTGCGTACGGCGTGCTGCCGGTCAGCCACGACGAGCATGCCCTCTGCCGGGACAAGGTCCGCTTCGTCGGCGATCCGGTGGCCGCCGTGATCGCGGTGGACGAGGCGACCGCGTCCGAAGCGACCCGGCTCGTTCACGTCGAGTACGAACCGCTGCGGACGTTTGCGGAGCCGGAGGACAGCCTCGCGCATCCCGAGCCGCGCATCCACGAGTACGGCGACGAGGGGAACATCCACAAGCTCGTGTCGCTGCAGTTCGGCGACATCGACGCGGCGCTCGCGGCGGCGGACCACGTGTTCGACGACACGTTCTTCTTCGAGGGCAGCACGCACCTCCCCATCGAGCAGCATGCCGCGGTCGGGCTCAAGGATCCGGACGGCAAGCTGGTCGTCTACTCGAGCACGCAGACGCCCCACTACGTGCACCGCGCGCTGGCGAAGTCGCTGGCGATGCCGGCGGCGCACATCCGGGTGATCGCGACGCCGAACGGCGGCGGCTTCGGCGGCAAGAGCGATCCGTTCAACCACGAGATCGTGGTCGCGAAGGCGGCGTTGCTGCTCGACCGGCCGGTGAAGATCTGCCTGACGAGGGAAGAGGTCTTCTATTGCCATCGCGGACGGCACCCGGTGCTGATGCGATTTCGCACGGGCGTCCGGAAGGACGGCACGCTGGCGGGCGTCGATCTGCAGACGCTGCTCGACGGCGGCGCGTACGGCTCGTACGGGGTGGCCAGCACGTTCTACACGGGCGCGCTGCAGACGGTGACGTACGACATCCCGCGCTACCGCTTTCGCGGCTGCCGCGTCTTCACGAACAAGCCGCCGTGCGGACCGAAGCGCGGCCACGGCACGCCGCAGGCGCGCTTCGGCCAGGAAGTGCAGCTGGACAAGATTGCCGAGCGCCTCGACGTCGATCCGGCGGACTTCCGCCTCCGCATCGTCGCGCCGCCCGACAGCCTGACCGCGAACTACCTGCGCATCGGCACCATCGCGCTCGCCGACTGCATCCACAGCGTGGTGCGCCAGTCCGACTGGAAGAACAGGTTCCGCAAGCTGCCCCGCGGCCGCGGTGTCGGCCTCGCGTGCTCGTCGTACCTGTCGGGCGCGGGCCTTCCGATCAACTGGAACGATTTGCCGCACTCGGGCGTGCAGCTCAAGCTCGATCGCAGCGGCGGCGTCACGGCGTTCAGCGGCGCCACCGAGATTGGCCAGGGATCCGACGATGTGCTGGTGGCCTGCGTCGCGGAGGTGCTCGGCATCGATCCGTTCGACGTCCGCGCCGTGACCGGCGACACCGACCTGACTCCCGTCGATCTCGGCTCGTACTCGAGCCGCGTCACGCTGATGATGGGCAACGCCGCGGTCGAGGCCGCGACGCGCGCGCGCGACCTGATCGCCGGTGCCGTGTCGCGGCGGCTTGACGTGCCACCTGAGCGACTGACGTTTGCCGAGCGGCGTGTCTTCGACGCGTCGAATCCGTCAACGGGCGTCTCGTTCCAGGAAGCGGTCTGCATCGCCGAGGCGCAGTTCGGCACGCTCGGCACCACCGGCTCGTACACGCCGCCGAAACCCGCCGCACAGTTCAAGGGCGGAGGCGTCGGACCGTCGCCCGCGTATTCGTACACCGCGGCGGTCGTCGAAGTCGACGTCGATCCTGAAACGGGATGGATTCGCGTGCCGCGCGTCTGGATTGCGCACGACATCGGCCGCGCGCTGAACCCGACGCTCGTGCGAGGGCAGGTCGAGGGCAGCGTCTACATGGGCCTCGGCGAGGCGCTGATGGAAGAGCAGGCGTTCAGGCGGCTGCCGCCGCGCCTGTCGAACGCGCTCGTCCACAAGTTCCCCTCGATCCTCGAATACAAGAGCCCGACGACGCTCGACATGCCGGAGATCTTCACGGATCTGATCGAGCACCCCGACGCGGCGGGACCGTTCGGCGCGAAGGAGGTCGGGCAGGGACCGCTGCTGCCGATCATGCCGGCGGTGGCCAACGCCGTGTACGACGCTGTCGGCGTGCGCATCGACGAGGTCCCGATCACGCCGCAGAAGATCGTCAAGGCGCTGCAGGCGAAAGCCGCCGGACGCGATGCGCGGTACGGGCCCGCGGCGTTCCCGCAGATCCGATGGCCGGAACCGCTGCTCGTGGCCCCGCCTTGGGAAGGCGGCGACGGCCGCGCCAGCAACGAGCCGTCGCGGAAGAAACGGAAGGCCGAAGCCGGGATCGAAGGCACCGCAGGCGTGCGCGCATGATGCGGCTGCCGCGCTTCCGCTTCGTTTCGCCGCGGACGGTCGAGGAAGCCGCGGCGGCGCTGGCCGACGCTCCACTCGACACGATGCTGCTTGCCGGCGGGACCGACCTGCTGCCGAACATGAAGCGGCGTCAGCAGGTGCCGCGGACGCTCGTCAGCCTTCGGCACGTGGACGCGCTTCACGCCCTTGCCCCGAGCGAGCGTGCGAGTCGAGGGGTCGGCAACGGAGCCGGTCTCACGATCGGTGCGGCTGTGACGCTGACGGAGCTCGTTCGCAGTCGAGAGGTCAGGCACACCTGCGCCGGGCTCTGGCAGGCGGCCGCGCAGGTGGCCACGCCGCACCTCCGGAACATGGGAACCATCGGCGGCAACCTGTGTCTCGATACCAGGTGCACGTACTACGACCAGACCTACGAGTGGCGGCAGGCGATCGGCTTCTGCATGAAGAAGGCCGGCGACATCTGCTGGGTCGCGACGTCGAGCCCTCGCTGCCTCGCCGTGTCGTCCACCGACACGGCGCCGATGCTGCAGGCGCTCGGAGCAACCGTGCGGCTGGTCAGCGCCGCAGGCGAGCGGAGCATCGCGGTCGCCGATCTCTTCGCCAACGACGGCATGTACTACCTGACGCGCCGCCCCGACGAAATCCTCACGCGGATCCACGTGCCCGATCAGACCGGCTGGCGCAGCGCCTACTGGAAGCTGCGCCGGCGCGGCTCGTTCGACTTCCCGGTTGCCTCGGCGGCGGTGGCGGCGCGCATCGACGGCGCGCGCGTGCTCGAGGCGCGCGTGGTGCTGGGGGCGGTCGCGTCGCGCCCGCTCGCGTCTGCCAGCGCGGAAACGTTCCTTCGCGATGTGGACCTGACCGACGACGTCATCGCGTCGGCCGCGGACGCCGCGTACGAGATCGCCAAGCCGATGGATAACACCGATTTCGAGCTGGTGTGGCGAAAGCGGATGGTTCGGACGCTCGTCACCTGCGCGTTGCGCGAGCTGCGCGGCGACGACGTGACCGCCCTTCGGGTGAGCCTGGCCCGCCAGGAGCTCCTTCAGCCGATCGCTGGTTGAGCGCCTTCACCGGCGGACGTCATCGCCAGCTCGATGGCCCGAGGCGCTGGTATCGTCCGCGGCGCTCAGGCGTGGCTGGTCACGAGCTCGGGACCGTCCGAGCCGTCGCCATCTGCCACCATCCGCGGCAGGGTGACCACGAACAGCGCGCCCTGCTTGGGGCCGTTGCTGTACGCCTCGATATGGCCTCGATGCAGCCGCACGAGGTCCCGCACGATGGCGAGGCCCATCCCGAGGCCGCTGTGCCAACGCGTCGTCGACGAATCGGCCTGGCGGAACCGTTCGAAGACGTGCGGCAGGAAGTCCGCCGAAATGCCGACGCCGGTATCGTGCACGAAGATCCGGACGTTCTGGGGGTCGGCTTCGATATTCACCCAGACGGCGCCGCCGGCGGGCGTGAACTTCACGCCGTTCGACACGAGGTTCGTGATGATCTGCGCGAACCGTCCCGGGTCCGCGACGATCATCGGGTCCTCGCCCTTTCCGGCTTCGACGCCGTGCAGCGTCACACCCTTCGCGTCCGCGTCGGGACGCAGCGAATCGACGACCGCCGTGGTTGCCGCCACCACGGACAGCGGCCGCTTCTCCAGCCGCATCTTGCCCATCATGATGCGCGACATCTCGAGGAGATCGTCGATGAGCTGCGCCTGCGACCGGGCGTTCCGCTCGACGATGTCGAGCGCGTGCGCGCGCCGATCGTCGCGGACGCTGCCGTTGCGCAGCATCTGCAGCCAGCCGAGCATCGCGTTCAGCGGCGTCCGCAGCTCGTGGGACAGGACCGCGAGGAATTCGTCCTTGGCGCGATCCGTCGCGTGCAGTTCGGCCGCGTGCATTTCGGCCGTGTGCCACGCGCGCACCTGCGCGCGCATCAGCGCGAAGAGCAGCAGCGAGAGCAGCCCGCCGGCGGCGAGGATGCGCCGCGCCTCGGGCGGCAGCACGGCGGACCGCCCCTCGCGGGCGCTCGCAACGACGAGCCATTCGCGGCCGGCGATGAGGACGCCCGCCGTGGATCGCCGCGTCGCGGGCGGCTCGCCCGACGACACCAGCAGCGCATCGGCGGAGGTCGTGCTGTCGTAGATCGCCATCGCCAGCCCACGTGACGCCGCCGCGGCCATGCTGTCCCCGAACATCGTTTCCGGGTTCAGGCGGCTGAAGACGAATCCAACCAGCGCCCCCCTCCGCTGCTCGACCGTCGCCACCGGCGCGCCGCGCTGGTACACCGGCAGGTACAGGATCAATTCCCGCCGCGCGTCGCCGAACAGCGGCGCCGTATCGATCAGCCCGGTGACGGCGGCCGCGTTCGCATCGCGGGCGCGGTCCATGGCGGCCTGCTGCTCCGGTTCGGACGCCAGGTCGAACCCGATGACTGACGCGTTGCCGTTGCCGTCGACACGCGGGTCCATCAGGACGACGGGGTAGTAGACAGGGCGCGGCCCATCGGGCCGGATCGCGAGATCGACGCCGTCGAGCGACGCGGTGCGAACGAAGTCCCGCAGGCCGCGGCGCCCGACGCGCGGCGCAAAGCCGATTCCGTTCAGCCCCGGGTAGCGCGTCGGCAACTGCAGCTCCGAAACGAACGCGCGGAACTCGGTGAAGTTGATCTCGGGGCTGACGGCAAGCAGTGCCGCCGCGGCGTGCGTCACCCCCACCACGGCGTCGAATTGCGCCTGGACGAGCCGCTGCACCGCGAGCGTGTCCGCGCGGAACGTGCTGGCGGCCGCCGCCTCCTCGCGCGCCGCGAGGTTGACGACGGCTGCCGTCGTCACCGCGCAGCCGAGCAGGAGCACGGCCAGCGGGACCCACTGGTGCCGATGCGCGATCCGGCGAACGGGCGTACGGACACTGAATTTCATAGCTGACTGAACCCATGCGCTGACTGAAGCGACGCTCTCGGGCAGGGGAGATCGCCTGAACAGCAGAGCTGGCCGAACCGGGATTTAGGAGGAGTTGTACCGGTTATCGGACTCAGCGCGAGGGGCAACACCCGTCGAGCTCAGCGATATGCGGCATCTTACTGCCAGAGCCGACGAAACGACAGCCGCCTCTTCGCCGAGCGGAAGTCGTCTGCGTTCGAGCCGTCGACGGGTGTGAGGCCCGCCCCGATCGAAGTCCCGCACCGCGATCACGCGACGCATGCGGCCTCTCGTCGATCGACGATCATCGGAGCCGCCGGAAGATGTTCAGCGCTTCGGCGGTTGTGACGATTGGCGACGGCGTGATGCCGGGCGCGGCGTCCACGCAAATTTTGTAATTACAGATTTGATGCGCAACACCATGCAGCCAGTTGGTCCAGAATGCGCATGACGTCGAGGTCTGAGGCCGCGATCACGGGTTTTCTCGCGGCGCGACGTGCGGCGGGTCCGTTCCGGCTCGGAGAAAAGTCTCCCGCGCGCGGCACTTCGTTTATGCAGAAGATCAACTGGAAGCTGATCGCATTCTGGGCGGTGCTCTGGTGGTGCATCTACTCGGCGCCCACCGAGGGGTGGCTCTCGACGATTCTGATGTCGAGCTCCGGCACCGCAAGCCAGGCTGACAACTTCTAAGCGCGCGGGTTCCCTCGCCGCGCGGGCCGCGGGCGTGTCCGCACCGCGGCCCCGTCGTCGCAGCGTCAGAACGTGCTGGCGCCCTTCACGTACTTCTTGAGCGCCTCCGTGCTCACTTCCGCGCCGTAGACATTCCCGCGCGCGTCGATGGCGACGCCCTCGACGCCGGCGTTGTTGTTCTTCTCGGGGTCGGGCTCGGCGAACGGAATCAGCGCGGTGACCTTGCCGTCTTTCGCGCTGCCGACGCGAATGCCTCGCGTGTAGCCGGGGTTCTGCTTGGCGTTCGACTGCGAGTCGGCGACGATCATGTTGTCGTTGCGATCGATGTAGATGCCGCTCGGCCTTCCGAACTGCTTCCACTGGTCGAGGAACTTTCCGTCCTGATCGAAGATCTGCACGCGGCTGTTGCTGCGGTCGGCGACGAAGATGCGCCCGCGCGAGTCGATCGCGATGCTGTGCGGCGTGTCGAACTCGCCGGGTCCCGATCCCCGCCTGCCCCACGCCTTGATGAACTTCCCGTCCTTCGAGAACTTCATGATGCGGTTGACGGGAACGTCCGCGATGTGACCGTCGGCCACGAAGATGTCGCCGTTCCGCGCGATGGCCACGTCACACGGCCCGCTGAAGACGTCGGTGCCGGCGCCCGCCACACCCGCCTTGCCGAGCGTCATCAGGAGTTTCCCGTCGGGGCTGAACTTCAGGACCTGGTTGCCCTTGCCGTCCTTGATCTGCGCGTCGGTCACCCACACGTTCCCGTCGCGATCGATGGTCATGCCGTGCGCATTCACGATCTGTCCCTGCCCGAAGCTCTTCACGATCTTCCCGGACGGATCGAAGCGGAGAATCGGCGGATCGGATCGATGAAAGACCCACATGTCGCCGTTCGACGCGGGGTCGACCGAGATCACGCCGGCCCATTTCACGCCGGCAGGCAGCTTCGCCCAGCTCGCGTCCTCGCGAAAAGGATTCGGTACGTTGCCGCCCTGGGCGGCGATAGTTGCCGCGGCGGCGACGACCAGGACGGCTCCGACGACGATCGACCTCACGGGGCGTGGATGTGACATACGGCCCTCCTCAGAAATACGGTTGTCTAGGCTTTGTGCACTCCCGTCACGACGCCGACGAGGAAGTCGAGCCGAATCCGCTCGCCTTCCTCGAGTCCCGGTCCGAGCGCTTCGCTGCCGACGCGCGCGACGCGCATGTGTTCCTCCGGGTCGTCGGCGAACGTGTAGTGGACGTCGTACGACAGCTGTCCGTGGATGCTGATCGGCTGCACCTTGAAGAGGATGGCGTCGCGGGAGCCTTTAAGCATGGCTGGAACCTATTAGATTACAGGTGTCAGGTATCAGGTGTCAGCCATGGTCTTGGTATCAGGCCTGATCCCTGGACCATGCCTGATACCTGAAACCTGATACCTGTCAGGTTATAGGCTCGGCACATCAAACGGGAGCGAAGGCTGTGCGTTTTCGGGCCGAGGCCGAACAGCCTGATTCTCCGACAGATTGTGCACGCTGACGCCCAGCAATCGAACCGGCTGCCTGCCCGCATCCGTCTTGTCGAGCAGCGCGATCGCGCGGCGGACGATGTTCTCTTCATCGCGTGTCGCGTGCTCCGTGTGGCTCCGCGTGATGGTCGTGAAGTCGTGATAGCGGACCTTGATCGTCACGGTCCGCGCGTACAGGGCGTGCCTCGTCAGCCACGAGGCGGCGTCGCGCCCCATCGCGGCGATCTCGTCGCGGATGTCGGCGATGTCGCTGAGATCGTGCGCGAAGGTGTTCTCGCTGCCCGACGACTTCGGCTCGTGCTCGGCGACCACGGCGCGATCGTCTTCTCCGCGCGCGAGCTGCTGCAGCCACTCGGCCAGCGAGCCGACCGTGTCGTGCAGCAGCGCCGGATCGGCCGCGCGCACGTCGATCAGCTTCTCGATGCCCTGCGCGCGCAGCTTCTTCGCCGTGACCGGGCCGACGCCCCAGAGCGCATCGACCGGCAGCCCTTGCAGGAACGATTCGACGCGTTCCGGCGCGATCACCGTCAGCCCGTCCGGCTTCTTCCAGCCTGACGCGATCTTCGCCAGGAACTTGTTCGGCGCGACGCCCGCCGACGCCGTGAGCCCGGTCGCCGCGCGAATCGCCTCCTTCAGCCGCCGCGCCACGTTCATCCCGAGCGGCTCGTTCCACGCGTTCTCCGTGACGTCGAGATACGCCTCGTCGAGCGACATGGGCTCGACCAGCGGGGTGATCGATCGGAAGAGCGCGAACACCTCCTGCGAGACCGCGCGGTACTTGGTGAAGTCGGGGTGGACGATGACCAGCGACGGGCAGAGGCGGACCGCCCTCGACATCGGGATCGCGGAGTGGACGCCGAAGGTGCGCGCCTCGTAGCTGGCCGCCGCGACGACGCCGCGCTTGTCGGGGTCGCCGCCGACGGCCACGGGGACCCCGCGCAGGGAGGGGTCGTCGCGCTGCTCGACCGACGCGTAGAACGCATCCATATCGACGTGCAGAATGCGTCGTCGCGGCGGGTCCGGAAGGACCCGCCCTACCTCCGAAAGGACCCGGCCTCCAGGCTCCGTCATGCGTCTTACACTCCAGTGGCGCCGAAGCCGCCGCGGGTGACCTCGCGGAGGTCACTCACTTCCTGCCAGCTCACGCGGGGCGCGGGGAGCACGATGCCCTGGGCCAGGCGATCACCCCGCTTCACCTGCACTTCGGCGCCACTGATGTTGAGCAGCTGGATCTTGACCTCGTCATTTGGGCCGCAATAGTCGGGATCCAGCACGCCCACCCCGTTGGCGACGATCAATCCGCGCTTGAGCGGGGTGCTGCTTCGAGCAAAAATGGCAAGGAAAAATCCGGACGGGACTTCGATGACCAGGCCCGTCGGAACGAGCGCGATCTGCCCGGGCGCCAGCCTCACATCCTGTGACGCGGCCAGGTCGAAGCCGGCCGCTGCCTCGGTTGCGTACGTTGGGAGGGAAATAGTGGAGTCCAGCCGTCTGATCTTGAGGCGCATCGTCGCTGCAGCATACGCGATCGCGCTCGTCCTGCTCGTCGCCGCCGCGCCGGCCTCGCCGCAATCGACGCAGTCGATGTCGGCGCCCGTCGACGA
This sequence comes from Vicinamibacterales bacterium, assembly GCA_035635535.1. GTDB lineage: Bacteria > Acidobacteriota > Vicinamibacteria > Vicinamibacterales > UBA2999 > Gp6-AA40. The sequence goes on from DASQAX010000021.1 coordinate 17,365, forward strand.
TGCTCGGGGCGTCCCGAGCGCGAGTCGAGGGACGAAGCTGCCGCTCGACCCGGCCATCCACGTCGGCAAGCTGCCGAACGGCATCACCTACCTGCTCCGCCAGAACGACCGGCCGGCCAAACGGGTGTCGCTGCGGGTGGCGGTGAAGGCCGGCTCCATAGACGAGGCCGACGACCAGCGCGGGCTCGCGCACATGCTCGAGCACATGGCGTTCAACGGGACGACGCACTTCAAGTCGGGCGAGCTGGTGGCCTACTTCGAATCGGTCGGCGTCTCGTTCGGTCCGCATGTCAATGCGTATACAAGCTACGACGAGACCGTCTACATGCTCGACGTGCCGACCGACCGCGCGGGCGCGCTCGATCGCGGCCTGCAGGCGCTCGCCGACTTCGCGGGCGGCATGAGCCTCGAGGACAAGGAGATCGACAAGGAGCGCGGCGTCGTGCTCGAGGAGTGGCGCCAGCGTCTCGGCGTCGCCTCGCGCCTGCAGGGGATCACCGATCGCGCGGTGTACGGCGCGTCCAGGTATGCCGAGCGCCTGCCGATCGGATTGCCCGACACGATCCAGAAGGCGCCCTATCAGCGCGTCCGCGACTTCTACCGGCAGAACTACACGGCCGACCGGATTGGCGTCGTGGTCGCCGGCGACCTGGACGCCGCGAAGGCGGAGGCGCTGGTTCGTCAGTACTTCGGGGTGATCCCCGCGAGGAAATCGGCGAAGCGGCCGGTCTATCCCGTGCCGCCGCACAAGGACACGCGTGTCGCGGTCGCGACCGATCCCGAGGCGCAGTCCTCGTCGGTCTCCGTGTTCCACACGCGCCCGCTGCGGAAGTCGCTGACGGTCGGCGACTACCGGCGCGACCTGGTGCGCAGCCTCTTCGAGTCGATGCTCAACGCCCGCCTCGGTGAGATCGCGAGACGGCCCGACGCGCCGTTCCTCGGCGCGTCCGCCGGCGACGACACGCTCGGCCGTACCGTGGAGGCGTTCGGCGTGTCCGCGCGCGTCAACGAAGGCGGCATCCCGAAGGGGATCGACGCGCTCGAGCAGGAGCTGGCGCGCGTGCGGCAGTTCGGCTTCGGCGACGCGGAGCTCGATCGCGTGAAGAAGGCGACGATCGCCTCGTACGAGCGCGCGTACAACGAGCGCGACAAGTCCGAGACTCCCGGCTACGCCTCCGAGCTCGTGGCGCTCTATCTCAACGACGTCCCGGCGCCGGGCATCGCCACGGAATACGACCTGGCGAAGCGGTTCGTCCCGACCATCACGACCACGGAGACGGCCGCGCTGGCGCGCGAGCTGGTGACCGAGACCAACCGCGTGGTGATTGCGGTCGCGCCGGAGAAGAAAGGCGTGACGCCGCCGGCCGAGGCCGCGGTGCGCGAGGCGTTGCGGTCGGGTGCGGCGGCCACGCTCACCGCGTGGCGCGACGAGTCGAACGGCAAGGTCCTGATGCCGGACACGCCGACGCGGGGTACGATCACCGCGCGGCGGCAGATTCCGGAGATCGGTGTCACGATTCTCACGCTGTCCAACGGCGTGCAGGTCTGGTTGAAGCCGACCGACTTCAAGAACGATCAGGTCGTCTTCACCGCGTACGCGAAGGGCGGCACGACGAACGTGCCCGAAGCGGAGTACCGCAACGCGTCGCTGATGACCGGCCTGGTCGGTATCTCGGGCGTCGGCGGGCTCTCGCCCGTCGATCTCGGGAAGATGCTCTCGGGCCAGATCGCCAACGCCTCGCTCTCGATGGGCTCGTACACGCACGGCCTGTCCGGCGGCAGCACGCCGAAGGACCTCGAAACCGCGCTCCAGCTCATGTACCTGTCGTTCACGGCCGCCAATCACGATCCCGCGGCCTTCGAGCTGATGAAGCGGCGGCTGCGCGCCAACCTCGAGAACCAGGCGCAGAGCCCGGGGGCGGTCTTCGGCGAGCGCGTGCGCCTGGTCAACACCTCGAACAACTACATGTCGCGGTCGATGAAGCTCGAGGACGTCGACGTGCTCGACCAGGCGAAGATGGAGGCGTTCTACAAGTCGCAATATGCCAACGCCGCCGATTTCACCTTCTTCTTCGTCGGCGCGTTCGACGTGGACAAGATCGCCCCGCTGCTCGAGACCTACGTCGGTTCGCTGCCGTCGCAGGGGAAACCCTCGTCGGCCTACACCACCGAACGGCTGCAGTTCCCGACGGGCGTGAAGAAGGAGGTCGTGAACAAGGGGCAGGAGCCGAAGGCGCAGACCGTCATCACGTTCTACGCGGACACCGCGCTGAACGAGCTCGAGATGCACCGGCTGCGTGCCGCGACGGCCATCCTCGAGCGTCACCTCAGGGATCAGCTTCGCGAGGAGCTGGGCGGCACCTACAGCGTCGGCGTCGACTACTCCAACACGCTGCCGCAGCCCGGGTACGGCACGACGAGCGTCGCGTTCGGCAGCGCGCCCGACCGTGTCGACACCCTCGTCTCGACCGTGATGACCGAGCTCGATCGCATGCGCCGCGAAGGGCCGACCGCCGACGACGTGCAGAAGGTGAAGGAGACGGAGAAGGAAGGCCTCGAGACGTCGTTCAAGCAGAACGGCTTCTGGCTCGGCGCCATGCAGACCGCGCAGATGCTCGGCTGGGATCCGGTCAGCATCGTCCACCGCACCGAGCGCACGGATTCGCTGACGGCCGAGAACATCCACGAGGCGTTCCGCAAGTACTTCCCGGCGGATCGTTACACGCAGATGACGCTGCTGCCCGAGAAGACGGCTTCGTCGCAGTAACGGGCCACGGAGACACGGACGCACGGAGAATTTCTCGAAGAACGCCGCGATATACTGAGCGGTCTCAGTCACACGGATCCCGGATCCCCGATCCCGGATCCCTACCGGTGCCATGCAGTACATCTACACAATGAAGGGGCTCGGGAAGGTCCACCCTCCCGACGCCGTCGTTCTCAAAGACATCTGGCTGTCGTTTTTTCCCGGCGCGAAAATTGGCGTGCTCGGGTTGAACGGCGCGGGCAAGAGCTCGCTGCTGAAGATCATGGCAGGCGAGGATCACGAATTCATCGGCGAGGCGTTTCCGGCCGACGGCATCTCCGTGGGCTTTCTCCAGCAGGAACCTCGTCTCGATCCCTCGAAGACCGTGCGCGGCAACGTCGAGGAAGGCGTCGCGGAGATCAAGGCGCTCCTCGATCGCTACGACGAGCTGAACATGAAGCTCGGCGAGGACATGTCGCCCGAGGCGATGGACAAGCTCCTCGAGGAGCAGGGGCGCCTGCAGGACCGCATCGACGCCGTGAATGCGTGGGACATCGACTCGCAGCTCGAGCTTGCGATGGATGCGCTCCGCTGCCCGCCGTCCGACGCGGACGTCTCGACGCTCTCGGGCGGCGAGCGGCGCCGTGTCGCGCTGTGCCGGCTGCTGCTCAAGTCGCCGGACCTGCTGCTGCTCGACGAGCCGACCAACCATCTCGACGCGGAGTCGGTCGCGTGGCTCGAGCGCTTCCTGAAGGAATACAAGGGAACGGTCGTCGCCGTCACGCACGACCGCTACTTCCTCGACAACGCCGCCGAGTGGATTCTCGAGCTCGATCGTGGCTCCGGCATCCCCTGGAAGGGAAACTACTCGTCGTGGCTGGATCAGAAGCAGCAGCGGCTCGCGCAGGAAGAAAAGAGCGAGAGCAAGCGCCAGAAGACGCTGGCGCGCGAGCTCGAATGGATCCGCATGTCGCCCCGTGCGCGGCAGTCGAAGGGCAAGGCGCGTCTCAACGCCTACGAACAGCTGCTCAACGAGGACACCGCGCAGAAGATCGAACAGGTTGAAATCTACATTCCGCCGGGTCCCCGCCTCGGCGACCTCGTTGTCGAGGCGCGCGGCCTGCGAAAGGCGTACGGCGACCTGCTCCTGATCGACGACATGAACTTCACGCTGCCGCGCGGTGGCATCGTCGGCGTGATCGGGCCGAATGGCGCGGGGAAGACGACCTTGTTCCGGATGATCACCGGGCAGGAGAAGCCCGACGCCGGCACGTTGCGGCTCGGGGAGACGGTGCAGTTCGGGTACGTGGACCAGAGCCGCGACGCGCTCGCGCCGAACAAGAGCGTCTGGGAGGAAATCTCCGGCGGCGAGGACGAGCTGATGATCGGCAAGCGGCCGATTCCCTCGCGAGCGTATGTGTCCTGGTTCAACTTCAAGGGGGCGCAGCAGCAGCGGAAGGTCGGAACGCTGTCGGGCGGCGAGCGCAATCGCCTTCACCTCGCCAAGCTGCTGCAGCGGGGCTCGAACCTGCTGCTGCTCGACGAGCCGACCAACGACCTCGACGTCGACACGCTCCGCGCGCTCGAGGAGGCGCTGCTCAATTACGCGGGCTGCGCCGTGGTCATCAGCCACGACCGGTGGTTCCTCGACCGCATCGCCACGCACATGCTCGCCTTCGAGGGCGACAGCCGCGTCGTCTGGTTCGAAGGCAATTACCAGGACTACGAAGCGGATCGGAAGCGGCGTCTCGGCGCGGAGGCCGACACGCCACATCGCATCAAATACCGGAAGCTGACACGGTAGTGGAGGGCGGGTCCTTCCGGACCCGCCAGGCAGACTCGTAGGGCGGATCCGTTCGGACCCGTCAGGACAGACTCGTAGGGCGGCTCCTTTCGGACCCGTCAGGACAGACTCGTAGGGCGGGTCCTTTCGGACCCGCCAGATTGGGAGATTCCAATGAATGCCGACCAGGCGAAATTTCTTGCCGAGCACTACGCGATGATGATCGAAAGCGAAATCCCGACGACGGCCAGGGTGCTGACGGCCGTCGGCCGCGGCGACGGCGACTACAAGCCTGACCCGAAATCACGGTCGGCCATCCAGCTCGCGCGGCACATCGCGACGGCCGATGCCTGGTTCGTCCAGTCCGTTCTCGATGGCAGCTTCGTGTTCGATCAGGCCGCGTCGGAGAAGGCCGAAGCCCAGCTCGAGAGTGCGGACGCCGCCGCCGCGTTCTACGAGAAAACGATGCGCGAGAAGGTGAACCGGCTGCGGGCGACGCCGGCCGACGAGCTCGCGAGGGAAATCGACTTCTTCGGCTTCATGAAGGGACCGGCGGTGACCTTCCTCGCGATGGCGCAGAACCACAGCGTGCATCATCGCGGTCAGCTCGCCGCGTACCTGCGCGCGATGGGCTCCGCCGTGCCGTCGATCTACGGCGGCAGCGCCGACGAGCCCTTCCAGGCGGCGGCTTCAGCATAGTTGTTTCCCGATCTCCGCTCGTTCATCGAGCGCCTCCGCCGGGACGAGGATATCGTCACGGTGGAGGCGCCGGTCGATCGCCATCTCGAAGCCGCCGAAATCCATCGACGCGTGATCGCGGCGGGCGGTCCGGCGCTGCTCTTCACGAACGTCGTCAGCCCGCCTTCAGTCGGACCTTTACCGTTTCGCCTCGTGACCAACCTGTTCGGCACCGCGCGGCGCGCGGAGCTCGCCTTCGGCGAGCGGCCACTGCGTCTGATTCGCCGCATCGTGGAGCTGGCGGAGACGCTGCTGCCGCCGACGCCGGGGAAGCTGTGGAACGCGCGCGACGCCGGCCTGGAGCTGCTGAAGGTCGGCACGCGGAAGGTGCAGTCGGGTCCGGTCGTCGAGAACGTCGCCTCGGACGTGGACCTCGGCCGGCTGCCGGTCATCACGTGCTGGCCCGAAGACGGCGGGCCGTTCATCACGCTGCCGCTGGTGTTCACGACGCATCCCGATCGGCCGGGTCACAACCTCGGCGTGTACCGGATGCAGGTGTACGACGCGCGGACGACGGGGATGCACTGGCAGATTGGCAAGGGCGGCGGCTTTCACTACGCCGCCGCGGAAGCCCGGGGCGCGACGCTGCCGGTCACGGTGTTTCTTGGCGGGCCGCCGGCGCTGATGCTCTCGGCGGTTGCGCCGCTGCCCGAGAACGTGCCGGAGCTGATGCTCGCGTCGCTGATTGCCGGTGAACGTCTTTCGCAGGTGCACGGCTACGGGCCGCATCCGCTCGTCGCGAACGCGGAGTTCGCGCTGCTCGGTACGGTGCCGCCACGCGTCCGCAGGCCCGAGGGTCCGTTCGGCGATCACTACGGCTATTACTCCCTGCAGCACGACTACCCGGTGTTCGAGGTGCAGCGCCTGGCGCATCGCAACGAGGCCATTTATCCGGCGACCGTCGTCGGCAAGCCGCGGCAGGAGGACTTCTACATCGGCGACCTGCTGCAGGAGCTGCTGTCGCCGCTGTTCCCGCTCGTGATGCCGGCCGTCGAGCGGCTCTGGTCGTACGGCGAGACCGGGTATCACTCGCTCGCCGCGGCGGTCGTCAAGCAGCGTTACGGGCGCGAGGCGATGGCCAGCGCGTTCCGCATCCTCGGCGAGGGCCAGCTCTCGCTGACGAAGTTCCTGCTGCTGACGGATCGCCACGTCGATCTCCGGAACTTCAAGGCGACGCTCGAGCACCTGCTCGCGCGGACGCATCCGGAAACGGATCTCTACGTCTTCTCGAACCTCTCGATGGACACGCTCGACTACACGGGGCCGGCGGTCAACCAGGGATCGAAGGGCGTGTGGCTTGGCCTCGGCGACCCGGTCCGCGAGCTGCTGCGGCAATTTACCGGCTCGACGCCGCGAGGCGTCACGGACGTGCGGGTGTTCTGCGGCGGCTGCCTTGTCGTGGGAACGGCGTCTCGCGCATCCGATACAGATGCGCCGTCGCGTCTCGCGGGCGACGCCGCGTTCCGCGACTGGCCGCTCGTCGTGCTGACCGAGGAGCCGGCGCGCGCCGCCGCAAGCTCGATGAACTTCCTCTGGACGACGTTCACGCGGTTCGAGCCGGCGGCGGACATCCACGCCGCGGAGCGCCGCATCGTGCGCAACCACATCGCCTACAGCGGACCGGTCGTGATCGACGCGCGGCTCAAGCCCGGCTTTCCGGAGGAGCTTGTGTGCGACGAGGCGACGGCCCGGAAGGTCACCGAGCGGTGGAATGAGTACTTCCCGGGCCGCAAGGTCGAAATGGGCGATTCGGAGAAGGCGAATCTCGACTGAGCGTACGGACGTAGAGGCGGGGCTTCAGCCCCGCCTGGCGATCAATTCAGCGCATTCGGGACCGCGAGCGTGAAGGGTGAGATGATGGCGTCGAAGCGGTCCCCGCCCGCCGCGACCATCTGGTAGCTGCCGTGCATCGAGCCGACCGAGGTCTTCAGAGGGCAGAAGCTTCGGTACTCGAACGACGCGCCGGGTGTCAGAATTGGCTGCTCCCCGACGACCCCAGGGCCTTTGACGCGCTCGACCTCGCCATCGGCGTTGGTGATGATCCACTCGCGCGAGATGAGCTGCGCCGTTTCGGTGCCGACATTCGAGATGCGAACGTGATACTCAAAGAGATACTGCGAGTCCTTCGGCGCGCTCCGTTCGGGCATGTAAAAGCTCTGGACCTCGATCCGGACGCCGCGCGTCGTAGTATCGCTGGTGCGGACGCCGTGGGGCTTGACGCCCTGGGACGGCAGTCCCGTCCCGGCCTCGAACGCATCCGGACTTTTTGGCTTGGTAGTGTCGCTCACGGGGTTCTGATTATTACATGGCCGCAAATCTAGGATTCCGGCAGCCGACAGGCGAACGCTCGGGGCGCAGGCTCGTGGGGCCGATGCCGGCCGAGCCGCCGAAAAAGAAAAAGATCTCGGCGAACGATGCGTGGCGCGAGGCGCGCGAACTGCTGTGGCTGCACCGCCGGCGGCTCTCGCTCGGCCTCATGCTCATGCTGATCAGCCGCCTCGCGGGCCTCGTGCTGCCGGCGAGCTCGAAGTGGCTCATCGACGACGTCGTCGGCAAGAACCGCACCGACCTGCTGCTGCCGATTGCGCTGGCCGCCGGCGCGGCGACGCTCGTGCAGGCGGTGACGTCGTTCGCACTCTCGCAGACGCTTGGCGTCGCCGCGCAGCGCGCCATCACCGACATGCGCAAGCGGGTGCAGGCCCACGTGATGCACCTGCCGGTGCGCTACTTCGACTCCACGCAGACCGGCATCCTGATCTCGCGCATCATGAGCGACGCCGAAGGCATCCGGAACCTGGTCGGCACCGGGCTCGTGCAGCTCGTGGGCGGCTTCGTGACGGCCGTGCTTGGCCTCGGCGTGCTCTTCTGGTTGAACTGGCAGCTGACCGTCGTCACGCTCGTCGTGCTCGGCGCATTCAGCGGCGGCATGGCGTACGCGTTCAAGACGCTGCGGCCGCTCTTCCGCGAGCGCGGCAAGATCAACGCGGAAGTCACGGGCCGCCTCACCGAAGCGCTCGGCGGCATCCGCGTCGTCAAGTCGTACACGGCGGAGAAGCGCGAGGAGATCGTCTTCACGAAGGGGGCGCACCGGCTGTTCCGCAACGTCGCGCAGTCGATGACCGGCGTGTCGGCGACGACGGCCGGCAGCACGGTGATCGTCGGCCTCATCGGCATCCTGATGATCTGGCTCGGCGGCCGCGCGATCATCGCCGGCCAGATGACGCTCGGCGACCTGATGATGTACATCTTCTTCATCGGCCTCGTCGCGGCGCCGCTCGTCTCCATCGCGTCGATCGGCACGCAGATTACCGAGGCGTTTGCCGGCCTCGATCGCATCCGCGAAATCCTCAACATGACGACGGAGCTCGACGAGGATCGGGTGCGGCAGCCGGTCGACCGTCTTGCGGGCGACGTCGCCTTCGACAAGGTCTGGTTCGAGTACAACCCCGGACAGCCCGTCCTGCGCGGCGTCTCGTTCAACGCGGCGCCGGGGACCACGACCGCGCTGGTCGGGTCGAGCGGGTCCGGCAAGAGCACGCTGATCAGCATCGTGATGGCGTTCAACCGGCCGACGCAGGGCCGGGTGCTGGTCGATGGCATCGACCTCGCGGAGCTGCGCCTGCTCGACTATCGCAGCCAGCTCGCCTCGGTGCTGCAGGAGAACTTCCTCTTCGACGGCACGATCGCGGAAAACGTCGGCTACGCGAACCCATCGGCCACGCGCGACGACATCAAGGAGGCGTGCCGCATCGCGCACTGCGACGAGTTCATCAGCCAGTTCCCGCAGGGGTACGACACGGTCGTGGGCGAGCGCGGCATCAAGCTGTCGGGCGGCCAGCGGCAGCGCGTCTCGATTGCGCGCGCGATTCTCGCGGACCCGCGCATCCTGATCCTGGACGAGGCGACCTCGAGCCTCGACAGCGAGAGCGAGCAGATGATCCAGGACGGCCTGAGGCGCCTGAGGTCGGGGCGCACGACGTTCGTCATCGCCCATCGCCTCTCGACGATCCGCAGCGCCGACCAGATTCTCGTGCTCGAAGCCGGCGACATCGTCGAGCGCGGCACGCACCAGGAGCTGCTCGCGCTCAACGGGCGCTACCGGCAGCTGTACGACAAGCAGTACAAGTTCGAGACCGATCGGTTCATCAACCCGGGCGAGGACTTCACGCCGGAACCGGAGAAGCCCAAGGTGGCGCCTCGCGTTTCAAACGCTATTTGACGATGCCTGCTCACGAAGTCGATTACGCGATTCACGGCGACGACATGCAGTTCGTCGAGGTGGAGCTCGATCCCGGAGAGAGCACGGTCGCGGAAGCCGGCGCGATGATGTACATGTCCGGCGCGATCGGGATGCAGACCATCTTCGGCGACGGCAGCGGGCAGCAGGCCGGCGGCGTGATGGGCATGCTGCTCGGCGCCGGCAAGCGGCTGCTGACGGGCGAGAGCCTCTTCATGACCGTCTTCACCAACCAGGGGAGCGGCAAGCAGCACGTCGCCTTCGCGGCACCCTATCCGGGGAAGATCCTCGCGATGGACCTGAAACAGCTCGGCGGCACGCTGATCTGCCAGAAGGATTCCTTCCTCTGCGCGGCGCGCGGCGTCTCGATCGGCATCGCGTTTCAGCGGCGCATCGGCGTCGGCCTGTTCGGCGGCGAGGGGTTCATCATGCAGCGCCTCGACGGCGACGGCCTCTGCTTCGTCCACGCCGGCGGGACGCTCCACGAGCTCGAACTGCAGGCCGGCCAGACCCTGCGCGTGGACACCGGCTGCATCGTCGCGCTGCAGCCGTCGGTGAACTACGACATCCAGCTGGTTGGCGGCATCAAGACCGCGCTCTTCGGCGGCGAGGGCTTGTTCTTCGCGACGCTCAGCGGGCCCGGCCGCGTCTGGCTGCAGTCGTTGCCGCTCAGCCGGCTCGCGGGACGAATCTACAAGGCCATCCCGGGCATCGGCGGAAGCCGTCGAGAGGAAGGATCGATCCTCGGCGGCATCGGCGACCTCCTCGACGGCGATTCGTAGGAGGCGATTGGTAGATTCGTAGCGATTCGTAGGGGCCGACCTTCAGGTCGGCCCAGAGGCGGACCTCCAGGTCCGCCTGCAAGGAGCATCGTGGCGGAACAAAGCTACGCGAAGCACGCGAACCGACCCAGGCTGACCACGATCGCGGGACTCTTCACCATTCTCTCGATGGTGCTGCTCGTGCTCTTCGTCATCCGGTACCCGTCGATTGGCTCGATAGGGGTGTTCCTGCTGTCGTGCGGCGTGTTCACGCTCGTCTGGAGCAGCCGTGCGTATACGGTTCGTCTCCAGGACCGCATCATCCGCCTCGAGGTGCACGGGCGGTTGCTGCGCCTGGGCCGCGATCGCGATTTCGGCCGGCTCTCGACGGGCCAGATCGTCGCGCTCCGTTTTGCGCCGGACGCCGAGCTGCTGGCGCTCTTCGATCGAGCGCTCGCCGACAATCTCTCCCCGGACCAGATCAAGAGGGCAATTGTGAACTGGCAGCCGGACCTCTATCGCACGTAGGCTCAGGGCTCGGGGCTCGGGGCTCGAGGCTCAAGGGGCTTATGGGTAAGGGCTTGAGCCTTCTAAAGCCCTGGCCAGGCCCGAAGCCTTGAGCCCTGAGCCTTGAGCCTCCCATAATCGCCAGATGCGCACTGCATCCGTGCTCGTGACGGGGGCGAGCGGTGAAATCGGCCACGGCCTGATCCACCAGCTC
>DASQAX010000022.1:0-7220 GCA_035635535.1 Vicinamibacterales bacterium
CTTCGCGCAGGAGCTCTACGCGGAACAGCCGATCAGCTCGCACGGCGTCCAGAACCGTCTCGATTACCGGCCGCTCGAAGGGTTCGTCTACGCCGTGACGCCGTTCAACTTCACGGCGATTGGCGGCAACCTGCCGACGGCGCCGGCGTTGATGGGCAACACCGTGATCTGGAAGCCGGCATCGAGCGCCATGCTGAGCGGCCATCACATCCTGCGCCTGCTCGAACGCGCCGGCCTTCCTCCCGGCGTCATCAACTTCGTGCCGGGCGATGCGGTGCAGATCACCGACATCCTGCTCGACTCGCCGCATCTGGCGGGCATCCACTTCACGGGCAGCACCGCCGTCTTCAACAGCATGTGGAAGAAGGTCGGCGAGAACGCCGGCCGCTACCGCGGCTATCCCCGCATCGTGGGCGAGACCGGCGGCAAGGATTTCATCGTCGCCCATCCCTCCGCCGACCCGCAGGAAGTGGCGGTGGCGGTCGCCCGCGGCGGCTTCGAATACCAGGGGCAGAAATGCTCGGCCGCGAGCCGCGTCTACATTCCGCAATCGCTCTGGCCCGATGTGCGCGATCGCGTCGTCGGGATGATGCGCGACATGAAGATGGGCGACGTCACCGACTTCCGCACGTTCATCGGCGCCGTCATCGACAGGAAGGCGTTCGACAGGATCAGCTCGTATCTCGACGACGCGAGGAAGAACGCGAAGATCGTCCAGGGCGGGACCGCGCGCGGCGAGACCGGGTACTTCATCGAGCCGACGCTGATCGAGACGAGAGATCCGGCATACCGGCTGCTGTGCGAGGAAATTTTCGGACCGGTCGTGACGGCCTACGTCTACCAGGATTCCGCGTGGGACGCAACGCTGGAGACGATCGATCGCACGTCGCCGTACGCGTTGACGGGGTCGGTCTTCAGCACGGATCGGGCCGCCGTCGTCCAGGCGACCGACGCGCTCCGGAACGCGGCCGGCAACTTCTACATCAACGACAAGCCGACGGGCGCCGTAGTCGGTCAGCAGCCATTTGGCGGGGCGAGGGCATCGGGCACCAACGACAAGGCCGGCTCGAAGCTGAACCTGACGCGATGGGTGAGCGCGCGGACGATCAAGGAGACGTTCTCGCCCCCGCACGACCACAAATACCCGTACATGTCCGAGGCGTAGGGCCGACCTGAAGGTCGGCCCCTACGACGGTTGGCCCTACGATTCCAGCAGCAGGTTTCCTGGATCTTCGACGAACTCCTTGATCTTCACGAGGAACTGCACGGCCTCGCGGCCATCGACGATCCGGTGGTCGTAGCTGAGCGCCACGTACATCATCGGGCGAATCACGACCTGCCCGTTCGAGGCGACCGCGCGGTCCTGAATCTTGTGCAGGCCGAGAATGCCCACCTGCGGCGGGTTCAGGATCGGCGTGCTCATCAGCGAGCCGAACACGCCGCCGTTGGTGATCGTGAACGTGCCGCCGGCGAGATCCTCGAGCGTCAGCGTGCCGTCCGCCGCGCGCGCGGCGAAGTCGCGAATCGCGTGCTCGGTTTCCGCGAACGACATCCGATCGGCGTCGCGAAGCACCGGCACCACGAGCCCGCCTTCGGCGCCGACCGCCATGCCGATGTCGTAGTAGCGCTTCAGGACGATTTCGTCGCCCTCGATCTCCGCGTTCAGCCGCGGGAACGCGCGCAGTGCCGCGACGCTCGCCTTCACGAAGAAGGACGCGATCCCCAGCCCGACGCCGTGCTGCTGCTTGAACGCCTCCTTGCGCCGCTCGCGCAGCGCCATCATCGCGCTCATGTCGATCTCGTTGAACGTCGTCAGCATCGCGGCGTTGTGCTGCGCTTCGACGAGCCGGCGCGCGATGGTCGCGCGGCGCTTCGACATCCGCTGCCGCTCTTCGAGCCGCTCGCCCGTGCGCGCCGCCTTGGCCGCCGCCGGCTTTCGCGAGGGCCCGGGCTGCGCGACGGGCGCGGGCGCCGGCGCCGGCTTTGCGGCGGGGACGATGGCCTTCTCGACGTCCTGCTTCATCACGCGTCCCGCCGCGCCGGACCCCTGGATCGCCGCCAGGTTGACATCGTGGTCCTCGGCGATCCTGCGCGCGGTCGGCGTCGCGCGACCGGTCGAGACGGGCTGGGCGGGCGCGGCGGGTGGCGCCGATTGGGCTGGTGGCGCGGGTTGTGATGCCTTCGACCCGTTGCCGGACGGCGTGACAGGGGGCGCCGTCGCGGATTCATCGACGACGGCGAGCAGCTCGCCGATCTTCACGTCGTCGCCTTCCTTGTGCTTGATGCTCGCGATGACGCCTCCGCGCTCCGCGTTGACCTCGAGGTCGATCTTCTCCGTTTCGAGCTCGACGACGGGCTCGCCCACCTCGACGCGGTCGCCCTCCTTCTTCAGCCATCGCGCCACGCGCGCCTCGACGACCGATTCACCGAGCTGTGGAACGACGATGTTGGTCATGGTGTCGCTGTCTCAGACTTCCTTCGACAGGACCATCGAGGGCTCGGGCGCCGAGCTCCCGAGGTCGAACGCCTGCTCGACGAGCATCTTCTGGTTCAACTGGTGCCACGCGGCGGATCCTTCCGACGGGCTCGAGCTGCGGGCGCGGCCGATGTAGCGAAGCGGGCAACGGCCGCCGATCAGCTCCTCGAGCTGCGGCCGCACGAACTGCCAGGCGCCCATGTTCTCGGGCTCCTCCTGCAGCCACACGACGTCGCGGACCGACCGGTAGCGGCCGAGGACCTCGCTGAGCGCGACCTCCGGGAAGGGATACAGCTGTTCGACGCGGCAGACCGCGACGCTCGCCGCGGACGCGCGTCGATCGCTGGTGACGAGATCGACGTACACCTTGCCGCTGCAGAGGACCACGCGCTCGATGCTGCCCGCGCGCCCGCGGCCGTCCTCGTCGTCGATGACCGAGAGGAAGCGGCCCTGTTCGAGCTCGCGCGGCGTCGACGCGACCGCCGGGTGACGCAACAGGCTCTTGGGCGTGAGCACGATGAGCGGGAGCGGATCGCGTTCGAGCAGCGCGGCCTGGCGCCTCAGGACGTGGAAATACTGCGCCGCGGTGGTGCAGGTGACGAGCCGCAGGTTGATGCCGGCGGCGGCGTCGAGGAACCGCTCGGGACGCGCGCTCGAATGCTCCGGACCCTGGCCCTCGTACCCGTGGGGAAGCAGGAACACCAGCGACGGCGCGAGCCCCCATTTCGCGCGCCCCGACGTGACGAACTGGTCGAGCATCACCTGCGCGCCGTTGATGAAGTCGCCGTACTGCGCTTCCCAGATGACGAGCCGCAACGGCTCCTGCACGTTGTAGCCGAACTCGAAGCCGACGACCGCGTTCTCGCTGAGCGGGCTGTTGTGGATCTCGAACGACGCGCGCGCCTGCGGAAACTCCTGCAGCGGAACGAGCTGCTTGCCGGTGCTCGCGTCGTGAAAGACGGCGTGGCGTTGGCTGAAGGTGCCGCGCTCGACGTCCTCGCCGGTCATCCGGATGGGTATGCCGTCGGCCAGGATCGTGCCGAACGCCAGTTGCTCGGCGGTCGCCCAGTCGATCGACCGTTCCGTGGCGTTCGCGAACGCCGAGCGGCGCCGTTCCAGCCCGCGTTCGAGCTTCCGGCTGAACGTGAATCCCTCTGGACGCGCGAGCAGCGCCTCGTTGATCTCCCGCAGGCGATCGAGAGGCACGCCGGTCTCGACCCGCGCCGCCGCGCCGGCCGGCGCCTTCGTCGGCAGCGACGGCGCGTACTCCTGTTCGGGCTTCAACGAGGCGTAGGTCGATTCGAGCTCGCCGAAGTATTTCCTGACGAGCGACTCGGGAAGGTCCGCCGCAATCGTCCCCTTCTCGACGAGCGTGCGCGACCAGTGCTCGCGAACGGTCGGGTGCGACGCGATCTTCGTGTACATCACCGGCTGCGTGAACGACGGCTCGTCGCCTTCGTTGTGGCCGTGACGCCGGTAGCCGACGAGATCGATCAGGAAGTCGAGGCCAAAGCGCACCCGGTATTCCCACGCGAGACGCGCGGCCTCGAGGCACGCAACCGGGTCGTCCGCGTTGACGTGGAGGATGGGAATCTTGAAGCCGCGCGCGAGGCCGCTCGCGTAGCTGGTGCTGTAGGAGTCCTCCGGCGTCGCGGTGAAGCCGAGCTGATTGTTGGCGATGATGTGAATCGTTCCGCCCGTCGAGTAGCCGGGAAGGCGCGACAGGTTCAGCGTCTCGGCCACGATGCCCTGGCCGGGGAAGGCGGCGTCGCCATGAATGAGAATCGGGACCGTGATGGCGCCGTCGAACTGGGCGGCGCCGCGCTGCGCGGCGCGCGTCCCGGCCGCGCGCGACATGCCGACCGCGACCGGATCGACGGCCTCGAGATGGCTCGGGTTCGGGGGCATCGAGATGTACATCTGCCCGCGGGGGGCGGCGGTCCGCGCGCCCGCGTGATACTTCACGTCGCCCGTCCATCCGAGGTCGGTACGGAACGACTGCGCGGCGACCGGATCCTTGAATTCCGCGAGGATCTGCGCGTACGGCTTGTCGAGGACGTGCGTGAGCACGTTGAGCCGTCCGCGGTGCGCCATCCCGAGCACCCCGTGGCGTGCGCCGTGGTCGGCCGCGCCGCAGATGATCTCGTCGAGGATCGGCACGAGCATGTCGAGCCCCTCGAGCGAGAAGCGCGTCTTGCCCGGAAACGTCCGCTGCAGGAACCGCTCGAACACCTCGACCTGCGTGATGCGGTCGAGGACCGCTTCGACGCTGTGCGCGTCCATCGGCGGCAGGAAGCGCCCGGACTCGGTCGCATTCCGCAGCCATACCCGCTCTTCGGGGACGAACACGTGCGCGTAGTCGAACCCGGTCGTCGAACAATAGATGCGCCGCAGCCTCTCGATGGCCTCGAACGCGTTGGCGGCCGACTGGGCGGCGGGGCCGTCGACCAGCGATGCGGGCAGCTGCCGCAGGTCCTCGTCGCTGATGCCGTGCGCCGCGGGAGACAGCGATGGGTCGCCTACGGGCGGCGAGCCGAGCGGGTCGAGCTGGGCGGCGAGGTGGCCGTAGCGGCGGATGCAGTCGGCGAGGTTCGCGGCGCCGACGACCTTCCGGATATCCACGCCCGCGGCCGCCGGCGTCTCGCCCGACGGCTGCTCGGCCGTCGGTTCCCACGACTCGAAGGTCTTTCGCGTCTGGGGGTCAACGGACTCGGGATTCTGCCGGTAGCGCTCGTAGAGCTCGAGCACGTACCCGGCATTGGCTCCCGCGAACTCATCCAGACGCATCGTGTACCTATCATACTGAACGGAACCTCATGATCCGGCTGATCGGCATCGACGTTGACGGCACGCTGCTCGACACGCGCGGCCAGATTCCACAGGCCAACGTCGACGCGATCCACGAAGCGGTCCGCGCGGGGATTCACGTCGCGCTCGTCACGGGCCGCAGCTATCCGTTCGCGCGGCCAGTCGCCGACCCGCTGCCTGCGACCATCACGCTCATCGTCAGCAACGGCGCGGTGGAGCGCGCGATGAACGGCTCGCGCTTCGCGCGGCGGCTGCTCGATCGCGGGATCGCGCGCGCGGTGCTCGAGGCGACGAGGCCCTTCCGCCATGCGGCGGCGCTCGTGTTCGACCGCGACGCGGAACGCCAGGTGGTGTTCGAGACGATGGACTGGGAGCATCCGGGGCGCAAGGCGTACTGGGCGCGAAACCAGTCGCTCATCGCGCAGTCGGTGCCGCTCGAGGACGCGCTGGTCGAGGATCCGATCCAGGTGATGTTCAACGGCGGCGTCGAGGCGATGCGCACGCTCGCGTCCGCGCTGCGCGAGGAGGCCCGCGACTTCGCGGTGTCGCTGACCGAATACGAGCATCGCGACTTTTCGTTGATCGACGTCACGGCGCCGGCGGCGACCAAGGGGCGGGCGCTCGCCTGGCGCGCCGCGCAGCTCGGGCTCGCGCGCGACGAGGTCATGGCCGTCGGCGACAACTTCAACGACCTCGAGATGCTGGAGTTCGCGGGCCTGCCGGTCATCATGGCCAATTCGGTGCCCGGCCTGCGCGACCGCGGGTGGGCGATGACCGGCGACAACGAGAGCGCCGGGCTCGCGGACGCGATCCGGAAGTTCGCGCTTGCGATTTAGTGCAGGACGCCCGATTTCCACCCGATACGATTTGACGGGACGCGATGGCAAACGGCAACGGACAAGGCGGCTTTCTGCCTGGCGGCAACGCCGCGGGGGTGAACCTCTCGTTCACGAAGTTCCTGTTCATCGTCCCGCGGCGCGAGGATGAAGCCGCGCTGGCGAAGCTGCGCGCGGCCGGCAGCCAGCTGTCGCGCGGCTACTTCAACGACTACGACGCCGACGGGACGCGCGAGTCGCAGCCGCGCGAGACCATCCAGTTTCTCGTCGGCAAGGGCGATCGGCACGCCGACTCGGGGATAGCGGCCGCGCGCTATGCCGTGCAGGTGTCGGGCAAGTACCGTCCGCGCCTGAAGGAGTTCGAGGTCGAGCTCTGCCGCCGGCTCGGCGACATGGGCGACGTGATCGCGATCGACGGCGCCGAGCGCACCCCGCGCTACACGAGCGCCGATCTCTTCGACTTTGCCTACAAGCGCGCCCTGCAGCGCAAGTCCGGCCGCGTCGCCCACAACGCGATTGTCCTGCCCATCTCCAAGAGCGGCGAATGGTGGAAGAAGTCGTCGCTCGAGCGCCACACGTACTTCTATCCCCACGTCGACGCCGGCACCGGCTGTCCCGTCCACGGCCACGCCCAGACCGCGCAGGAAGGGATCGCGACCTTGTACCGCCGGCTGTACCACAACCCCGACGGCTACGAGCGCACGGGCGAATTCGATTTCATCACTTATTTCGAGTGCGAGGACGAGCACGTCACCACCTTCGACCGCGTGCACCAGGGGCTGCGCGATATCACCAGGAACCCCGAGTGGCTGTACGTCGAGGAGGGCCCGCTCTGGCGTGGGAGGCGGGTGCTGAGATGGTAGGGAGCGACGACCTTCACCGACCACGAGCCACGGAGACACGGAGGCACGGAGGCCATAATTTTTCTACTTCATCACGCGCTTGATGCCCTGGTGCAGGAAGGCGGTGTTGAAATTCAAGAGAAGTCCGACGTGCAGACCGGTCACCCGTAAGTACGTCAACATCACTGCCGTGTGAATCGCTTCGAATCTCGCGATGCTCTTGATTTCCACGACAGTCTGATCACCGACGATCAAATC
>DASQAX010000023.1:0-4801 GCA_035635535.1 Vicinamibacterales bacterium
GTAGCCGTGGTCGTCCATCGCGGCATCCCGGAGGCCGAGCGACCGCAGCTCGTCGGCGAGATCGCGCAGGAGCACGAGCTGTGTGCCCGTGCTCGGGTACGTCGTGGAGCTCTCGTCGGCCTGCGTGTCGTACGTGACGTACCGGAGGAATCGTTCGAGGACGCTCATAAGAAACCAGGTTCAATTCTCCGGGGGATCGAAGAGAATTGAACCCGGTTTCTTCACCAAGGAGCACCCGCACATGAAAAGGGTTTTCGCGATTGCACTCATGGCCGGCGTGGCGCAGGTCGCCGCGATGCGCGCACAGACCGCGCCGCCGAGCGACGTCGTCAAGGCGGACGAGGCGCTGACCAAGGCGCTGGTGAGCGGCGACAGGGCGGCCGCCGAGAAGATGCTCGACGCGGACTTCAGCTGGATCGATCCCGACGGCGTCTACTACGCCACCAGGGGCGAGGCGTTCGCGCACAACGTGAAGCCGCTGGTCGGCACGGGCGCCGACGTGAAGGTGATCGAGCACCGCTACGGCAAGCTCGTGTACGTCGAGCGCAGCGAGGGCGACAAGAAATTCTCCGCACACTTCTGGGCGCAGCGGCCGAATGGCTGGCGCCTGCTGCACGTCAACGACCTCGAGGTCCGGCAGCGCGATTATCAGACGGTCCCGACGACGTTCAACGTGCCGTGTACCAACCCGTGCCAGGTACTGCCCTACAAGCCGCTCGGCGCAGGCGAAAAGAGCGCGCTCGAAGCGTGGCAGGAGCAGGAGAGCGGGTCGGCCGGCTGGGGCAAGCGCGTCGCCGACAATTTCGATCAGCGCGCCGTGAACACGTACGGCGGCCGCTCGGCGTCGAAGAAGGATCGCTTCGCCGGCATGCTGCGCGCGCAGCAGCAGAACCCGAACCGCCCGCAGATCGGGGCCGCGCCCGTGGCATTCGGCCGCGCGTGGGACTTTGGCGAGTCGGTTCTCTGGGTGCAGCTGCAGCCGACCTATGGTGACAAGCCGTACTGGTCGAGCCGCGTCTACGCCAACGTCAACGGCCTGTGGCAGATGACGGAGAGCTATCACACCTACATCAAGGACGCGCCGGTGATGGCGCCGGTCCCGGAATCGGCGACGAAGAAGAGCGCCACCAACTAGCCATGAGAACCTGCGTCGCCTGGGCCTGCTGTGTCCTGTCGATCGCCGCGAGCGCCGCGGCCCAGACGGCGTCGAAGACCTGGGATCTGAAGGCGACGCCGGCCACCACGTTTTACCGCTTCCTCGACGCCGCGGCGAAGCCGGTCCTCACGATCAACTCCGGCGACGTCGTGAGGATCGAGACGGCGACCGGCACGCCCGGCTACTTCGAGCGGCTCGGTGTCTCGAAGGACAGGATTCCCGCCGAGTTGTACGAGACGTTCAAGGGCGTCGACGACAACGCCCGGCGCGATCACACGCTGACCGGCCCCATCTACGTCATGGGTGCCGAGGCCGGCGACTCGCTGGAAATCCGGCTCCGCGCGATTGACCTCCGGCTGCCGATAGGGGCGCAGTCGTTTGGCGTGAACGGGGGCACGCTGCCGGGTGAGTTCGCGTCCGGCCGCGACAAGGTCGTCTACCTGGACCTGAAGAAGAAGACCGCCGAGTACGCACCCGGCGTGGTCGTGCCGCTCGCCAAGCCATTCTGGGGATCGATCGCGGTCGTGCCACCGCTGTCGGTCGGGCGCGTCACCGATCAGCGCCCGAACGTGTGGGGCGCGAACATGGACAACTCGGACCTGGTCGCGGGCACGACGCTCTATTTGCCGGTCTTCATTCCCGGCGCGCTGCTGTCGCTCGGCGACGGCCACGCCGCGCAAGGCCATGGCGAGGTTGCCGGGTCCGCGATCGAGACGTCCCTCAAGGGCGAGATCCAGGTGATCCTGCACAAGGGCAAGACCATCAAGCTCCCGCGCGCGGAGACGCCCACCGAGTACATGACGATGGGGTTCAACGAGGATCTCGACGAGGCGGTGAAGACTGCGACGCGCGAGATGCTCGACTGGATCGTGGAGTTGAAAGGGCTGCCCCGGGACGAAGCCTACCTGCTGGCCAGCGTCGCGATGGACCTGCGCGTGACGCAGGTCGTCGACGGCGCGAAAGGGATTCACGCCGTGATCCCGAAATCCATTTTCTCCCATTGACATCCTGGTGACGGGCGTCAGCACACCAGCGCTACGATCGTAGTCGTGCAGGGCCTGGACCGGGACGCCGCGCTGCAGGACGTCCTCTCGCGCTATTGGGGATACAACGCCTTCAGGCCGCTCCAACGCGAAGCGATGGAAGCCATCCTCGAAGGCCGCGACTCCGTCACGGTGCTGCCGACCGGGGGCGGCAAGTCGCTCTGTTTCCAGGCGCCGGCGCTGCTCATGGACGGGCTCGCCGTCGTCGTCTCGCCGCTGATCTCCCTCATGAAAGATCAGGTCGACACCCTGACCGGCAACGGCGTGCCCGCGGCGCTGTTCAACAGTTCGCTCTCCTCGGGCGACAAGGCGGCGGTTGCCTCCGGCCTTCGCGCCGGCCGCTACCGCCTGCTCTACGTCTCCCCGGAGCGGCTGGTCGGTGAAGGCAGCGAGACGTTCGTCGGACTCTTGTCCACCTGCCGGCCGCGCTTCGTCGCGGTGGACGAAGCCCACTGCATCAGCCAATGGGGCCACGACTTCCGGCCCGAATATCGCCAACTCGGGCGTCTCAGGCAGCTGTTGCCCGGCGTCAGCCTTCATGCGTTTACCGCGACGGCGACCACGCGCGTCCGGCGGGACATCAGCACGGAGCTGGCGCTCCGGGATCCGCTCGAGCTCGTCGGATCCTTCGATCGTCCGAACCTGCTGTACCGCGCGCTGCCGAGAGGCACGCTCAAGCGTCAGCTGCTGGAGGTGCTCGACCGCCGGCGCGGAGAGGCGGGCATCATCTACTGCACGTCGCGGCGCGAGGTCGACGCGCTGGCGGCGTGGCTGACCGGCACCGGCGTTCCGGCGCTGCCGTACCACGCAGGGCTCTCCGACGCGGAGCGCAGCATCAACCAGGACGCGTTCCTGAGCGAGCGCGTCAATGTCATCGTCGCAACCGTCGCGTTCGGCATGGGGATAGACCGATCGGACGTGCGCTTCGTCGTTCACGCGGGCGCTCCGCGCTCGCTCGAGCACTACCAGCAGGAATCAGGACGCGCTGGCCGTGACGGCCTCGAGGCGGAGTGCACGTTGATCTACTCGAGCGCGGACTTCATGAAATGGCGCCTGATGCTCGAGCGGAACGGCGAGCTCACCGACGCGGCGGTCGGGCTTCTTCGACAGATGGAGCGGTATGCGTCGAACGTCGGGTGCCGTCACAAGCACCTGGCGGAGTACTTCGGCGATCGCTATTCCCAGCGGCGCTGCGGGGCGTGCGACGTCTGCCTCGACGAGCTCGAGGCGGCGCCCGAACCGGTGGTGCTCGCGCGCAAGATCCTGTCCTGCGTGGTGCGCGTGGGCCAGCGCTTCGGCGCCACACATGTCGCAAGCGTGCTCCGCGGGCACGCCAGCGAGCCGGTGCGCGCGCGCCGGCATGACGCGCTCAGCACGTTCGGTCTGCTCCCGGAGGCGTCCGTCGCGGAAGTTCGCGGATACATCGACCAGCTGGTCGGCCTGGATCTCCTCAGGTCGAGTGGCGAGGAGTATCCCGTGCTCGTGGTGACGTCGAAGGGCGTCGAGCTGCTCAAGAACGCCGAGAGCTGCCCGGACCTGCGGCTGGCGCGGCAGCGCCGGCCGCGCAAGGGCGAACCGCGCACGAGGTCGCGCGCAGAGGCGGCATCGTGGGAGGGCGTCGACGGCGCGCTCTTCGAGCGCCTGCGCGCCGTGCGCCTCGACGTCGCCCGGTCGCGGGGCGTGCCGCCGTACGTGATCTTCCACGACGTCACGCTGCGGGAGATGGCGCGGCTTCGTCCCACCACCATCGACGCGCTGCTGACGGTCAGGGGGGTCGGCGCGCGCAAGGCCGACGACCTCGGCGACATATTTCTCGCCGCGATTCGCGCGCATCACGCGGCGGACCTGCAGGGTCCGCCCCGCGTCTGACGGCGCATGCCGCTCGTTTCCCTCGATCGAGTCTCGATCGCTTTCGGCCACCTGCCACTGCTCGCCGGCGCAAGCCTGCAGGTCGAGCGGCGGGAGCGCGTCTGCGTCATCGGCCGCAACGGCTCCGGCAAGTCGACGCTCCTGCGGATGATCGGCGGTGAGCTCGTGCCCGAGGCCGGCAGCGTGTGGCACCAGCCCGGCCTGCGCATCGGCAGCCTCGCTCAGGACGTGCCGCTCGACGATCCGCGTTCGGTCTTCACGGTCGTGTCCGAGGGGCTCGGGCATCTCACGGAGATGGACGACTGGCACAAGGAGCAGCTCGTGGCGCGCACGCTGTCGCGCCTGGGCCTGCCGTCCGGTGCGTCCGTGCACACGCTGTCCGGCGGATGGCGCCGCCGCGTGCTGCTGGCGCGCGCGCTGGTGAGTCAGCCGGACCTGCTGCTGCTCGACGAGCCGACCAATCATCTCGACATCGAGACGATGACGTGGCTCGAGTCCCTCCTCATCGACTACCCCGGTGCCGTCGTGTTCGTGACGCACGACCGCGTCTTTCTTCAGCATGTCGGGACACGCATCGTCGAGCTCGATCGCGGCGTGCTGACGTCGTGGCCCGGCGACTACACGACGTTCCTCGACAGGAAGGAAGAGTGGCTCGCGAACGAAGCCGTCCGGCACGAGAAGTTCGACAAGCGCCTCGCCGAGGAGGAAGTCTGGCTGCGCCAGGGCATCAAGG
>DASQAX010000024.1:0-5000 GCA_035635535.1 Vicinamibacterales bacterium
GACTCTTGAACTCTTCGACGGCATGACCTGGTACACCTGGCTCATTGCCGCCGCACTCGTTGCCGCCATTGCCGCCATCACCGGCCTCAAGCCGAAAGGCACGCGTCACGTCGCCCACACCAGCCTCATGGGCGTTGCGCGTATCGTGCTGCTCATCTTCCTCGCGATTGTCGCGTTTGTCGCGTTCAGGGCCCGTGTCACGGGGTGATCCAAACGCAAAGGGCCGACCTGAAGGTCGGCCCCTACGTCGATTGCCGTAACGGCCTTTGTGTGCTTCGTGCAGGCCGCGAAGCGGCCTTCGTGGTTACGACTTACCGGCCGCCATCGCCGCGAGGAAGTCGGCGTTGGTCTTCGTCTTCCCCATCTTCGACAGCAGCAGCTCCATCGCCTCGGTGGGCGAGAGGGGCGTCAGCACCTTCCGCAGCACCCAGACACGGTTGAGCTCTTCTTTCGGCAGCAGCAGCTCTTCCTTCCGCGTGCCGCTCTTCGTGATGTCGATCGACGGGAACACGCGCCGGTCGGTGAGCTTCCGATCGAGGTGGATCTCCATGTTGCCGGTGCCCTTGAACTCCTCGAAGATCACCTCGTCCATGCGCGATCCCGTGTCGACGAGCGCGGTGGCGACGATCGTCAGCGAGCCGCCCTCCTCGATGTTGCGCGCCGCGCCGAAGAAGCGCTTCGGCCGCTGCAGGGCGTTGCTGTCCACGCCGCCCGAGAGGACCTTGCCCGACGCCGGCACGATCGTGTTGTAGGCGCGCGCGAGCCGCGTGATCGAGTCGAGCAGGATGACGACGTCCTTCTTGTGCTCGACCAGGCGCTTCGCCTTCTCGATCACCATCTCGGCGACCTGCACGTGGCGCTGCGCCGGCTCGTCGAACGTCGACGAGATCACCTCGCCGCGCACCGAGCGCTGCATGTCGGTCACCTCCTCGGGCCGCTCGTCGATGAGCAGCACGATCAGGTACACCTCGGGATGGTTCTTCGTGATGCTGTTCGCCAGGCTCTGGAGCAGCATCGTCTTGCCGGTGCGCGGCGGCGCGACGATCAGTCCGCGCTGACCCTTGCCGAGCGGTGTCAGCAGATCCATGACGCGGCCGGAGAGGTTCTCCGCATCGGTCTCGAGGTTGACCTTTTCCTGGGGATACAGCGGCGTGAGGTTCTCGAAGAAGATCTTCTCCTTCGTCTTCTCGGGCGGCTCGAAGTTGATCGCCTCGACCTTGATCAGCGCGAAGTAGCGCTCGCCGTCCTTCGGCGGCCGGATGACGCCCGACACCGTGTCGCCCGTGTGCAGGTCGAACTTGCGAATCTGGGAGGGGGAGACGTAGATGTCGTCGGGACCCGGCAGGTAGTTGTAGTCGGGGGCGCGGAGGAAGCCGAAGCCGTCGGGCAGCGTCTCGAGGACCCCTTCCGAGAAGATGTTGCCGCTCTTCTCGGCGCGGACGCGGAGGATCTCGAAGATCAGCTCCTGCTTCCGCATGCCGGTGGCGCCGGCGATCTCCAGCTCCTTGGCGATCTTGGTGAGCGCCGAGATGCTCATCTCCTTCATCGCCGAGAGCGAGATCACCTGGGCCGGCGGCGGCGCGCCGGGCCTGCCCGCCGACCCGTCCGCCGTAGCGCCGCGCGCGGAGGCGGAAGCCTCGGCGGAGGCGGGCCTGGCGCCCTGGTCCCCCTGCCTGCCGCCCGGGCCGTCCGCGGTCGCACCGCGCGCGGACGCCGCGGCGTCACCAGCGGGAGGTTTCCCCGCCGGCGCCTCGCCCTTCGCGGGCGCGTCGGCCTGCCTGGCCGGAGCCTCGGCGGCCTGCTGGCCCTTGCCCTGCGGGGCGTCCTTGTCCGGCCTGCCCGCCGGAGCGTCAGTGGCCGCGGGGGCGGTGGCGGTGGCTACGCCGCCGTTTGCCTTGGGAGGCTTGCGATCTTCTTCCACAGTACGTCCAATCCTTCGCCGTCCATCGCTGACACGAGCGGGACGGGCTGTTGAAACAACGATTCGAGTTCACGCGCGTGACGCACGCGTTGCGCCTGCGTCAATTTGTCAACCTTGGTTCCGACGACCGCGCGCGGGCAGGGCAGCGAACGGGTCCACGCCCACGCGTCGAGGTCCGACTCGAGGCCGGGATGCCGCGAGTCCACCAGCAGCAACACTCCCATGGGCCGCTCGGCCACCCGCGCGAAGTACACGTCCGCGAGGCGGTCGAACTCGCGCGTCGCCGCATCGCGCCGCTTCACGGCGCCGCCCGACCCGCCCGGAGCGCGCGCGTAGCCGTATCCGGGGAGGTCGACCAGGTAGAACGGCGGCAGCGCGCCGCGCTTCACCCGGTAGAAATTGGCGAGCCTCGTCTTGCCTGGCTCGGCGCTGGTGCGCGCGACCGTCGTGCCCACCAGCGCGTTGATCAGGCTGGATTTGCCGACATTGGATCGGCCGACCAGCGCAATCTCCGGCAGGCGATCGCGCGGAAAGTCACCGGCGCCCGCGGCGCTCGTCACGAACTCGGCAACAACCTGCACGTCGAAGGCTCTTCACTCCCGACGCGCCACGTCCCCTCGCCGCTGCTCAGGCGTCGGTCGAAGGGCGGAGGCACGGAGAATAACCGTGATGTAACAAACTCCGTGTCTCCGTGGCTCGTGGAGCGGATGATGCCTCGGAATTAATGCGTCCGCGTGTCGCTCGCGTCCGCGACCTCGGGAACGACCGGCGCCGCAGGGATGCGCGCCGGCAGCGGCTCGGTCAGCGCGATCTTCAGGACCTCGTCCATCGTGGACACGAGGTGCAGATCGAGCGCGTCGAGCACGTTCTTCGGGATATCCGCCAGGTCCTTCTCGTTGTCGCGCGGCAGGATGATGTTCGTCACGCCCGCGCGGTGCGCCGCCAGGACCTTTTCCTTCACGCCGCCGATCGGCAGCACCTTGCCGCGCAGCGTGATTTCTCCGGTCATCGCCACGTCGCGGCGGACCGGAATCTTCGTCAGCGCCGACACCAGCGTCGTCGCCATCGTGATGCCCGCCGACGGACCGTCCTTCGGGATGGCGCCTTCGGGCACGTGCACGTGGATGTCGATCTTCGAGTGGAAGTCCTCGGCGAGGCCGAGCTCATGCACCTTGGACCGCACGTAGCTGAGCGCGGCCTGCGCCGACTCCTGCATGACGTCGCCGAGCTTGCCGGTGAGCGTCAGCTTGCCCTTGCCGGCCATGAGCGTCGCTTCGCTGACCAGCAGCTCGCCGCCCACTTCGGTCCACGCGAGGCCCGTGGCCACGCCAATCTCGTTCTGCTCTTCCGCCATGCTCGGACGGAAGCGCGGGACGCCCAGGTACTCCGTGACCTTCTCGCTGCCGATGTCTTCCTTGAACGTCTTGCCCTGGACGACGACCTGGCGCGCTATCTTGCGGCAGATCGACGCGATTTCGCGCTCGAGGTTCCGGACGCCCGCCTCGCGCGTGTAGCGCTGGATGATCGTCTGGATCGCATCGTCGTTGATGACGATGTTGTCGGCGGTGAGGCCCGCGCCTTCGACCGCCTTCGGCGCGAGGAAGCGCTTCGCGATCTCGATCTTCTCGGCCTCGGTGTAGCCGGCCAGCTGCAGCACTTCCATGCGGTCGCGCAGCGCCTGCGGGATCGTGTGGAGCACGTTGGCCGTGCAGATGAACATCACGTGCGACAGGTCGAACTCGACGTCGAGATAGTGGTCGAGGAACGCGTTGTTCTGCTCGGGGTCGAGCACTTCGAGCAGCGCCGCCGACGGGTCGCCGCGGAAGTCCATCGACATCTTGTCCACTTCGTCGAGCAGGAACACCGGGTTCTGCGTGCCGGCCTTCTTCATCATCTGGATGATCTGGCCGGGGAACGCGCCGATGTAGGTGCGGCGGTGGCCGCGGATTTCGGCCTCGTCACGCACGCCGCCGAGCGACAGGCGGACGAACTTGCGGTTCATCGCGCGCGCGATCGACTTGGCGAGCGAGGTCTTGCCCACTCCGGGAGGCCCGGAGAAGGTCAGGATCGTCGCCTTCGGCTTCTTGACGAGCGAACGCACGGCGAGGAACTCGAGGATGCGGTCCTTGATCTTGTCGAGGCCGTAATGGTCCTCGTGCAGCACCGACTCGGCGTGCTTGAGATCGCGGTTCTCGCGGGTCTTCTTGAACCAGGGAACGGCGCTGAGCCAGTCGAGATAGTTGCGCGAGACGGTGGCCTCCGCCGACATCGGCGGCATTGCCTCGAGGCGCTTCAGCTCCTGGACGGCCTTCTCCTCGACGTCCTTCGGCATCTTCGCCTGTTCGATCTTCTTCTTCAGCTCGTCGATCTCGTTGCCCTTCTCGTCCTTGCGCCCCAGCTCCTTCTGGATCGCCTTCATCTTCTCGTTGAGGTAGTACTCCTTCTGCGCCTTCTCCATCTGCTTCTTCACGCGAGACTGGATGCGGCGATCGACCTGGAGCTTGTCCACCTCGATCTCGAGGATGCCGGCGATGCGGTTCAGGCGCTCGAGGGGCGAGATGATCTCGAGCAGGTTCTGCTTCTCGTCCACGCCGACGAGCAGGTGCGCGGCAATCGTGTCGGCCAGCTTGCCGGGGTCGTCCACGCGGACCGCGGCGATCATGGCGTCGTAGTGCAGGTTGTTCGACAGCTTCACGTACTGCTCGAACAGCGTCACCACGCGGCCCATCGTTCCTTCGACGTCGCCGGCGGCTTCCTTCTGCTTGGCGAGCACCTTCACGACGACGCGGTAGAAGCCCTTGTCTTCCTTCCACTCGACCGCACGGGCGCGGTCGACGCCCTCGACCAGGACCTTGATGTTGCCGTCGGGCAGCTTCAGGCTCTGCACGACATTGGCGACGCAGCCCATCGTGTAGACGTCGTCCGGGCGCGGATCGTCAATCGAGGCGTCGTGCTGCGCGGCCAGGAAGATCCGCTTGTCCTTCAGCAGCGCGTGCTCGAGCGCGCGCGTGGACGATGGCCGTCCGATTACGAACGGCATCATCATGTGAGGGAAAACGACGACGTCCCGCAGCGGGAC
>DASQAX010000025.1:0-6733 GCA_035635535.1 Vicinamibacterales bacterium
GCTCGTGGTCGCCAACACCGACCCGCACTGGGCGCAGCAGGGGTGGGTGCAGGTGCCGATCTGGGAGATGGGCATCGGCGCGCGCGACCGCTACGTCGTCGAGGACCTGCTCGACGGCGCGAAGTACACGTGGCGCGGTGAATGGAATTTCGTGAAGCTGGATCCGAGCGAGCGGGTCGCGCATATCTTCGTCGTCCGCTCCTCGAGTGGCTCGGGGCGCCCTGAGCTTGTCGAAGGGCGGGATCCGGGATCCCGGGTCCGGGATCCGATTCGGAATTCGACATGACCGATCTGCTCTGGTACAAGGACGCGCTCATCTACGAGGTGCACGTCCGCGCCTTCTACGACAGCAACGGCGATGGTGTCGGCGACTTCTGCGGCCTGACGCAGAAGCTCCCCTATCTCGCGGACCTCGGCGTCACCTGCCTCTGGCTGCTGCCGTTCTACCCGTCGCCGCTGCGCGACGACGGGTACGACATCGCGGACTACACGTCGATCAACCCCATCTACGGCTCGCTCGACGACTTCAAGCGGTTCGTGGACGAGGCGCACCGGCGCCAGATCCGCGTGCTCACCGAGCTGGTCGTCAATCACACCTCGGACCAGCACCCGTGGTTCCAGCGGGCGCGCAAGGCGCCGAAGGGCTCGCCC
Organism: Vicinamibacterales bacterium; assembly: GCA_035635535.1. GTDB lineage: Bacteria > Acidobacteriota > Vicinamibacteria > Vicinamibacterales > UBA2999 > Gp6-AA40. The sequence goes on from DASQAX010000025.1 coordinate 652, forward strand.
GAGCGCAACTACTACGTGTGGAGCGACACCGACGAGCAGTACGCCGGCACCCGCATCATCTTCATCGACACCGAGAAGTCGAACTGGACGTTCGACCCGGTGGCGGGCCAGTACTACTGGCACCGGTTCTTCTCGCACCAGCCGGACCTGAATCTCGACAACCCCGAGGTGCTCACCGCCATCGTCGACGTGATGCGCTTCTGGCTCGACCTCGGCGTGGACGCGCTGCGGCTCGACGCCATTCCGTACCTGATCGAGCGCGAGGGGACGATCAACGAGAACCTGCCCGAGACGCACGCGATCCTGAAGGCGATCCGCCGCACGCTCGACGACCAGTACGAGGACCGCGTGCTGCTGGCCGAGGCGAACCAGTGGCCGTCGGACGTGCGCGCCTACTTCGGCGACGGCGACGAATGCCACATGGCGTTCCACTTCCCGCTCATGCCGCGCATGTTCATGGGCCTGCGGCAGGAAGAGCGCCATCCCATCGTCGAGATCATGAACCAGACGCCGGAGATTCCGCCGACGTGCCAGTGGGCGATCTTCCTGCGCAATCACGACGAGCTGACGCTGGAGATGGTGACGGACGAAGAGCGCGACTACATGTACGCGCAGTACGCCGCCGACCCGCAGATGCGGCTCAACCTCGGCATCCGCAGGCGGCTGGCGCCGCTGATGGAGAACAGCCGGCCGCGCATCGAGCTGATGAACAGCCTGCTGTTCTCCATGCCCGGCACGCCCGTCATCTACTACGGCGACGAGATCGCGATGGGCGACAACGTGTATCTCGGCGATCGCAACGGCGTCCGCACGCCGATGCAGTGGAGCAGCGACCGCAACGGCGGCTTCTCGCGCTGCGATCCGGGACGGCTGTTCCTCCCCGCCATCATGGACCCCGTCTACGGCTACGAGGCCATCAACGTCGAGGCGCAGGAGCGCGCCCCGTTCTCGCTGCTCCACTGGATGAAGCGGATGATCGCGCTGCGCAAGCAGCACCCGGTCTTCGGGCGCGGATCGATCCACTTCATCCCGACCGCCAACCGCAAGGTGCTCACCTACGTCCGCCGTCTCGGCAACGACCTCGTCCTGTGCGTGGCGAACCTCGCGCGCACGGTGCAGCCGGTCGAAATCCCGCTGCGCGAGTTTGCCGGCCTCACGCCGGTGGAGATGCTCGGCCGCACCGAGTTCCCGCGCGTCGCCGAGCACCCGTACTTCCTGACGCTGGCGCCGTACGGCTTCTACTGGTTCCAGCTGCAGGAGGCGGTCACGCCGATCACCGCGCGCACCGCGCCCGCGCCCGAGGAGCCGGTGGCGGTGCCGGCACTCTTTGCCGGCGTGGTCTGGGACGCGGTCCTCGACGGCAGCATGCGCGAGATCATCGAGAAGCAGGCGCTGGTGCCCTTCCTCGAGCGGCAGCGCTGGTTCGGCGGCAAGGCGCGCGGGCTCGCGCGCGCCCGCTTCGTGGACTGGGCGACGATGCGCCGCGGGCAGCACCCGGCGTTCCTGACCATCGTGGAAGCGGAATACGCCGACGGCGGGCGCGAGCGATACGTGCTGCCGCTGGCGATGTCGAGCGAGCACGAAGCGCGCGCGATCGAAGAGGAGCATCCGGGCGCGCTCCTCGCCCGCATCACGGGGGCGCGGAAGGGCGCGCTCTACGACGGCCTCTTCGACGACGGGACGTGCGCGACGCTGCTGGCGTCGATGCAGGAGGAGCGGACCCTGCAGATGCGCCTCGGCGTGGCGCAGGCCGACAACATCGACCTGACGCCGCAGCGCGCCCCGGCCGACACGCTCGTCCCCATCGCCCGTACCGCGCCGGACCAGAGCAACACGTCGGTGCTGTTCGGCAGGCGCCTGATCATGAAGGTGTTCCGGCGCGTCGAGGAGGGGCCGAACCCGGACGTCGAAATGGTCGAATACCTCACCGAGCAGCGCTTTCCGCACGTGCCGCCGCTGGTGGGAACGATCTCGTATGTCCAGGCGGATCTGGCGAGTCCAAAAGGACCCGCCCTGCCGTCCGATGATCTGCCGGGTCCCAAAGGACCCGGCCTCCACCACGCCGGCTTGCCCGCGGCGATCGCCATGCTCCAGGAGTTCGTCCCCAACGAGGGCAACGCGTGGCAGATCACGATCGACGAGCTCGGCCGCTTCTTCGAGAGCGTGGCGGGACTCCAGCTGCCGACCGATGCGTCCGCCGAAACCGCCGACGCGTGGGCGTTCGGACGGATCGCCGAGGCGCCGGCGTCGGTGGCCGAAGTGATCCGCAACTACCTCGCGGGAGCGTGGACTCTCGGCCGGCGCACCGGCGAGATGCATACGGCGCTGGCAGGCGAGACCACCAATCCCGCCTTCGCGCCGGAGCCGCTGACGACCGGGGATCTCGAGCACATCATCGACACGATGCGCCGCCGGGCCGACGAGCACCTCAACCTGCTCGACGCGGTGCTGCCGCGGCTCGACGCGAGGATCAGGAACGATGCGCGCCAGCTGCTGGCCCACCGCGACGCGCTGCTGCACCAGTTCGACGAGCTGCGCCGCGTCTCCGGGTCGTCGCTGCGCATCCGCTGCCACGGCGACTATCACCTCGGTCAGGTGCTCGTTCACGAGGGCGACGTGATGATCCTCGACTTCGAGGGCGAGCCGGCGCGTCCGCTCGCGGAGCGCCGGGCGAAGTGCTCGCCGCTGCGCGACGTCGCGGGCATGATCCGTTCGATCGGGTACGCGGCGCAGACCGCCGTGAACGCTGCCACCGAGACGCGCCCTGACGATGCGAAGCGCCTGGCGCCGTGGGCGGCGTTCTGGGAGACGTGGGTGAACGCGGCGTTCATGCGCGCGTATCTCACCGCGACGCGCGGCGGCGCGTTCCTGCCGCCCCCCGCGGATCTCGACCTGCTGCTGCGCGCGTACGTGCTCGACAAGGCGCTCTACGAGCTTGCGTACGAGCTGAACAACCGCCCCGCATGGGTGCACATCCCCCTTGCGGGCGTCATGCAGCTGCGTTCGCGGACGACCGCATGACCGATCTCCGACGGTGCGCGACGTCGGCACGGCTGCCATCAAAGACGGCAATGTCGGACTGGAGCGGACGAGATGGCACACGAGAGGACGACACACGGACGAGACGGCATTGTCGTGCCGTTGATTACACGGCTCCGTTGACTACAATGTGGATCGTTTCATAGGAGTTGCCTGCCGTGCCCAGACCCACCAGTACACCAACCGACAAACCGACGACCCCCTCGCGAAGCCGAGGTCCCGCGCGCTCAGCGTCGCCGCGATCCGCTTCCGCTGATGCGGCCGCGGACATGTCCGCATCCCGCGCCACCGGCTCCGGAATTTCGCCGAACGGGAACGACAACCCGACGTACGACGAAATCGCCGAGGCCGCGTATCAGCGGTACCTGCGCCGCGGCGGTGGCGACGGCCAGGATTTCGACGATTGGGTGGAGGCGGAGCGCGAGCTCCGCTCTCGCAGGTCGAGCTGAGCGACGGGCTGCCTTCTTGCTTCGGCCTCTCCATGGCCAGAGCTCTGTGGAAGGGGTCGATCGCGTTCGGCCTCGTCAATATCCCGGTCGAGCTGCACACCGCGGTCCGCGATTCGCGTCCCCGCTTCCGGATGCTTCACGCAGAGGACAAGTCGCCCGTGCGCTTCGAGCGCGTCTGCGCGCGCGAAGGCAAGCCGGTCGCGTGGGAGGAGCTCGTCAAGGGGTACGAGTACCAGAAGGGACGTTTCGTCATCCTGACGAAGGACGATTTCAAGACCGCCGCGCTCGAGAAGAGCCGCACCGTCGACATCCGCAGCTTCGTCAAGCCCGACGAGATCGACGACCGCTTCTTCGAGAGCGCCTATTACCTCGTACCCGCGAAAGGCGGCGAACGCGCCTATGCGCTGCTGCGCGAGGCGATCAAGGAGACGGGCCTCGTCGGCATCGCGACCATCGTGCTGCGCGAGGCGCAGCACCTCGCGGCGCTCGAAGTGGCTGGCGACGCGATGGTGCTGACGCTCATGCGCTACGCCGAGGAGCTCGTCGACGTCCGCGAATACCACTTCCCGACCGCGAAGGACGTGCGGAAGCCCGAGCTGCAGATGGCGCGGACGCTCGTCGAAAACCTCGAGGGGACGTGGGACCCAGCGGAGTACACCGACGAGTACCGCAAGAACCTGATGAAGATCATCAAGGCCAAGCTCAAAGGCAAGGAAGCGCACCTCGTCGAGCACGTCGAGCCGCGGAACGCCGACGTGGTGGACCTGATGGAACGGCTGCGGCAGTCGCTTCAAGGGACCGGCGGCGGCAAGAAGAAGACGGCTCGCGCGCAGAAAACGACGGCGCGCGCTCGAAAACGATCGCACGCCGCCTGATGCCATGACCCACACCTGCATCGTCGGCGGCTGGACGGAGCCGCGCGGTTCCCGTCCGTTCTTTGGATCGCTGCTGCTCGGCCTCCCCGGCGATCAGGGCGAGCTGCGCTACGTCGGGCGCGTGGCCTCGGGCTTCGCCGACGCGCAGCTGGGGCTCGTCTGGAAGCAGTTGCATGCGCTGAAGACGAAGACCGCCCCGTTCGCCGTCGTGCCGGAGACGAAGGAACGCGCCCATTGGGTGAAGGCCACGCTCGCCGTACAAGTACAGTTCTCGGGCTGGACCAGGGACGGCCGGCTTCGCCGTCCCGTGTTCGCGGGGCTGGAAGCACCCGCGAAGGGCAAGCATGCCAGGCGCGAGCGGACCTACAAAAACCTCTCTGCAATCGCTGCTGACACAACTCGACGAGATTGAGCGCGGCCCCGGCGGCGGCGTCATCACGTTTCCGGGAGGGCGGCTCGAGGTCTCGAATTTAGGGAAGGTCTTCTGGCCGGCGGCTGGCGGGTCCGAAAGGACCCGCCCTACCTCGCAGCGTAGGCCGGGTCCTTCTGGACCCGGCACGTTGACGAAGGGCGATCTCCTTCGCCATTACGTCCGCGTCGCGCCGATGATCCTGCCGGTGCTGGCCGACCGGCCGCTCGTGATGAAGCGGTTTCCGAACGGCATCGCCGGCGCCCCGTTCTATCAGCACCGCGCGCCCGACAAGGTGCCCGACGGCGTGCGAATCGAGCGCGTCGCGACGGGCAACGAGACGCGGCCGCACCTGGTCGGCGGGTCGCTGACGACGCTCCTCTACACGGCGCAGCTGGGATCGATCTCGCAGGATCCCTGGTTCTCGCGCGTCACCTCCCCCGGCGTCGACCACATCGCCATCGATCTCGACCCGCCGGACGGCCTCCCCTACGCGCGCGTGCTCGACGTGGCGCGCTGGGTGCGCGACGCGCTGGAATCGCTGAAGGCGACCGGCTTCGCGAAAACGTCGGGCGCCGGCGGCCTGCACGTCTACGTCCCGATGGCGCCGGGCACGCCGTACGAGTCGGGGTTCCTCTTCGCGCAGATCGTCGCGACGACGGTGGCGGAGCGGCATCCGAAGGAGGCGACGATCGAGCGTTCGATCAAGGCGCGCGGCCGCCGCATCTACGTGGACTACATGCAGAACGTGCTCGGCAAGACGCTCGCGAGCGCCTACAGCGCGCGCGCCAGCGAGTTCGCCGGGGTCTCGACGCCGCTCACGTGGGAGGAAGTGGAGGAAGGCGTCGAGCCGCAGGACTTCACGATCGCCAGCTTTGCGCAGCGGATCAAGGACGCAGGCGATCCATGGGCGGGACTGAGGAAAGCGAAGGGCGCGGACCTTCGCGCCCTTCGATCGATCAAAAAATAAAGCGCGCCTCGCCGACGACCTGGCGCTTGAGGATGTCGCCGAAGATGTGCTGCTGCACGTTCTGGTTCGCCAGGTTGATCACCTTCAGGCTCGTCACGACCCTGTCGCCCGCCCACTTCACCCCGACGCCCACGTTGACCAGCGTGAAGGGCTTGGTGACGCCGGCATAGCGCACGTCGAGCACGTCCTGCCAGTACGCCGAGTCGGTGCGGTTCACCGACATGTTCCCGATCAGCCGCTGGTAGTTGAAGTCGAACCCGGCGTTGAAGCGGTTCTTCGCCGGCCAGTTGATGTCGGCGATCGACGTGCCGGCCGGCAGGTCCTCGGCCACCGGCATCCA
>DASQAX010000026.1:0-2503 GCA_035635535.1 Vicinamibacterales bacterium
TGTCGAATCGGTCGCCGACGCCAAACTACGTCGCTATTTCATCCCAGATGTCCGTTGGGCAAGATCGAATCGTTGGATTTGCGCAGGTCACTTGGGCACGTAACTGTATCGGGGGATTGAACCCGTCTACTGTTTTGATGATCACGCGGACGCTATCGACCGTGGCGCGCTCGAACGCCACGGCTGCGCTGCCGAACGGCTTTGCGGGCGTACCGCCTGCACTCATCACCGAGCTGATGGACAAGAACCTTGGGCGCAACGGCGGCGTCAACTATGGGCCGGTGCTCGTGCCTGTCCTGGCCCGGTGATCGATCCGCATGATGCCCGCGGGACCAGCGAGCGACGCCGACAAGAGCCTCCGCGTCCTGATCGTCGGTGCGGACGGCTCGCTCGACGAGGAGTTCCGCGGCGCACTCTCGCGCGTCCCTGATCGCCAGGGCGTCACGTACTTCGCGGACAACTACCGGCAGGCGGTCGAGGCCGCGACGCGCCGTCAGCCCAACCTCGTGGTGATCGAGATCGATCGCGAGGCCGGCGAGATCGCCGCGTTTGCGAAGGATCTCAACGATCTGGTTCCCGACGCCGCCATCGTCGGCGCGTTCAAGCCGGATCGCCTGGAGCAGGGACAGTCCGAGGGCGCCACGCTCATCGAGCTGCTTCGTGCGCAGCTGCGCGATTTCCTCAGGCGGCCGATATCGGCGACGGAGCTGCGCGCGGTGCTGGATCGGCTCTTCACGCGCGAGACACAGACGGCTCGCGCGGCGCAGGGCCGGGTCGCGGCGTTTCTGAGCAACAAGGGCGGCGTGGGGAAGTCGACGCTCTCGGTGAACGTCGCGTGCGGCCTCGCGCTCCGCCATCCCGACGAGGTGCTGCTCATCGACGCCTCGCTGCAGGTGGGAACGTGCGCGATGCTGCTGGACCTCAAGCCGACGTCGAGCATCGTTGACGCCGTCCGGGAGCGCGACCGTCTCGACAAGACGCTGCTGCGGCACCTGACGCTCCGCCACGGAACCGGCCTGCGGCTGCTGGCCGCGCCGATCGATGCGCTCGAAGGGGCCGAGGTCGACGACGAAGCGATCTCGCGCATCATCAACATGGCGCGACGCTCGTTCAAGTACGTCGTCGTGGACACGTTTCCGATGCTGGACAGCGTGCTGATGACGATTCTCGACGTCACCGACGTCGCGCTCATCGTCGTGCAGGGGACCGCGCCGGCCATTGCCGGCGCCGCGCGGCTGCTGCCGGTCCTCGAAGGCCTCGGGCTGCCGGCGGCGCGCCAGCGGATCGTGCTCAATTACAACTACAAGTCGTTTCTCGGCGACCTGAAGCCCGGCGACATCGCGGATCGCCTGGACCGGACGCTCGAGTACGTCGTGCCCTACGAGCACCGGGTGCTCACGTCGATGAACACCGGCACCCCGCACATCCTGCGGTCGCGGCGGTGGGAGCGGTTCGGACGGGTCGTCAACCAGATCGTCGGTGACCTCGACGTGCTGGCTGTCGATGCGGACAGCGAGGGCGCACCGCTGCAGGCCCCGGTCGAGCGCAGCGCGACGAGGATCGGCGATCGGAAGGAGACCGCATGAGCACCATCAATCGCCGCCAGTTCTCGCGGCTGTCGCCCGACGCGGCCGCGCGGTTGCGCGGGGTGGCCGCCCGGGCGGGACGCGCCACGGGCGAGGAGATCGATCCGGCGGCGCCCACGTCAAAGGCCGCGAAGCCGCGATCGGACTACCTGGCGGTGAAGGCGGCGCTGCAGGAAAAGCTGCTCGACGAAATCGGCGAGCGCGGGCTGCTCGAGAGCGAAGGCGCGGACGTCGCCTCCGCGGTGCAGGACTTCGCGGCGCGCGCGCTGGCGTCGGAGGACGTGGCGCTCAACGAAGCCGAGCGGGTCCGGCTGGCCGAGGAGCTCACCGACGAAACGATCGGCATGGGCCCGCTGGCCCCTCTGCTTGCGGATCCGGCGGTGAGTGACATTCTCGTCAACGCGCCCGACCAGGTCTACGTCGAGCGCTTCGGCCGGCTCGAACGGACCGACGTCCGTTTCCGCGACGCGGATCACATCGTGCGTGTCATCGAGCGCATCGCGTCACGCGTCGGCCGCCGCATCGACACGTCGTCGCCGATGGCGGATCTCCGGCTGCCCGACGGCAGCCGCGTGAACGCGACGCTGCCGCCGGTCACGATCGACGGACCGACCCTCTCGATCCGCCGCTTCGGCCGCAGGAGACTGCGCCGCGACGACCTGCTGAATCTCGGCACGCTCTCGCCGGAGATCCTGGAGTTCCTCGTGTTTGCCGTTCGCGCGCGGCGAAACATCCTCATCTCGGGCGGCACCGGCGCGGGCAAGTCCACGCTGCTCGGCGTCCTCGCGGAAGCGATTCCCGACACCGAGCGCATCATCACGATCGAGGACATCGCCGAATTGAGCCTCGACCAGGAGCACGTCGTCCGCATGGAGACGCGGCCGGTGAACATCGAGGGCCGCGGCCGCATCCTCGCG
>DASQAX010000027.1:0-3252 GCA_035635535.1 Vicinamibacterales bacterium
CTCAACCCCGAGGGCTCGTTCGAGCTGGAAAAAGAGACCCCGAAGGAAGCCTACGGGGTGGCCGTGCCGCTGGAGCTGGGCGGGAAGCGCGCCAAGCGCATCGCTGTCGGCGAGGCGACGGTTCGCGCCGGCGACGCGGAACTCGCGGCGACCGTCGCCCAGGTGCGCAACGACGTGCGCCGCGCGTACTTCGGCCAGGTCCTGGCCGAGTCGCGCCTGATGCTCCTGCAGGAGCAGCGGGACCTCTCGATGCGCGCGCGCGATGCGGCGCAGGCGCGCTTCGACGCCGGCAGCGCGCCGCGGCTCGAGGTGATGCAGGCGCAGCTGGCGCTCGCTGCCGCCGAGAACGAAGCGAACGCTGCCGAGGGAACCACTGCCGCCGCGCGCGCCGCTCTCAATGCGCTGCTCGCCCAGCCGCTCGACGCGCCGACGACGCTGTCCACCAACGTCGACACGGGTGAACCGCTGGCCACGCCCGCGGCACTGATGCTGGCGCAGACGGCCAGCACGGAACTGGTGTCACTGGATCGCCAGATCGATGCGCAGCGCGCGAGGATCGCGCTGGCGGAAGCGCTGCGCGTCCCCGACCTGACGCCCACCTTCACCCTGACGCACCGTTCGGAGCCGGACTTCACCTACGGCTGGCGCGCGGGCGCCGCGATCACCCTGCCAATCTTCACGACCCATCGTGCCGGCGTGCTCGTCGAGCAGACAACGCTCGATCAGCTGATCTCGCAGCGGCAGGCCTCGCTCCTGCGCATCCAGGGCGACGTCACGGCGGCGTCGCAACGCGCCCAGGCGCAACGGCAGCTCTTCGTCCGGTACCGGGACGAGATCATCCCGCAGGCGCAGCAGGTCGAGCAGCTCGCCCAGGATTCGTATCAACTGGGCCAGACGGGGATCGCCGCGCTGCTCCAGGCGCTGCAGGCGACGCGCGACGTGCGGCTCCGCTCGCTCGATGCCATCGATCAATTCCAGACTGCGCTCACCGACCTCGAGCGCGCCATAGGAGCTCCCCTCCCATGAACAAGCTGGTCGTCGTTGCCGCGATCCTCGTCGCCGTCGTCGGGTGCAAGAAGCCCGCGGTGGAAGAAACCGAGAGCGAAGCGCCGGTTCCGGTCAAGGTCGAAGCCGCCGAGACCGGATCCATCCGCGGCGTCCTCCACGCAACCGGCACGATCACCCCCGCCCCTGACGCAGAGCTGATCGTCGTCGCGCCCGAGGCGGCACGGATCGCCGAGATCCCCAAGGCCGAAGGCGACCGCGTCGCCAGAGGCGACGTGGTCGTCCGCTTCGAAATCCCGTCGCTCCAGGCCGAGGTGCAGCGCCAGGCGGCGGAAGTCCAGCGCGCCCAGGCGGCGCTGGCCAACGCGAAGGCGAACCAGGTGCGCCAGCGCCAGCTGTTCGAGCGTGGGATTGCCGCGCGCAAGGACGTGGAGGACGCGGACCGCATGGTCGCCGATGCCGAGGCGGCCGTCGGCCAGGCCGAAGCCTCCAGGGCCGCGGCGATCACGGCGGCCTCGCGCACCACCGTCCGCGCGACCTTCAACGGCGTCATCGCGAAGCGTTTCCACAATCCCGGCGATCTCGTCGAAGCCGCCGCCAGCGACCCGGTGCTTCGCGTCATCGATCCCCGCAGGCTCGAAGTCGTCGCGTCGATTCCGCTCGCCGAGTCCTCCCGTGTCGTCGTCGGTGCGTCCGGGTGGCTGAAGACAGGGGTTCCGGGCCTCCCGGATCTCGCCCTCAAGGTCATCTCGCGTCCCGCGCAGGTCGAACCGGGGACCGCCACGATCCCGGTGCGCCTGACGTTTGCCGGGCAGCCGAACCTGGCGGCGGGCACCCCGGTGCAAGTCGACATCGACGCCGAACAGCACACCAACGTCGTGATCGTTCCCGCAGCGGCGCTCGTGCGTGAAGGTGAAGAGACCGCCGTGTTCGTCGCGATGGGAGACAAGGCCACGCGTGTTCCCGTCCAGATCGGCCTCAACGACGGCGATCGGATCGAGATCACGTCCGGTGTGAAGGCCGGCGACATGGTGATCGTGGACGGCCAGGCGGGACTTCCCGACAATGCGAAGATCATGATCGAGACGGGTGAGGACGAGGACGCGGCCGAGAAGCCGGAGGCTGGCGCCGCGGGCAAGGAAGGCGCTGCAGGCAAGGCAGACGACGCGGGCAAGGAAGAAAAGAAATGAACGCGGCCGGTCTCGCCCTGCGGCACTCGCGAGCGGCGGCGCTCCTCGCCGTCGCGCTCGTCATCGGCGGCGTGCTCGCCGCCCGCGCGCTGCCGAGCAGCATCTATCCCCCGCTCGAATTCCCCCGCATTGCCATCATCGCCCACTCGGGGACCCTGCCGCCCCAGTCGATGTCGCTCATCGTGACGCGTCCGATCGAGCAGGCGGTGATGGGCGTCCCGGGCATCCGGCGCGTCAGGTCGCGCAGCATCCGCGGCGCGGCCGAGATCTCCGCGAACTTCGATCCAGCCACCAACATGATCGTCGCGCTGCAGATGGTGCAGAACCGGGTCGCCGAGATCAACGGCGACCTGCCCATGGGCACGGAACTGCAGGTCGAGCGGCTGACGCCGGCGATCTTCCCGGTCTTTATCCTGACCCTCAGCGGAACGCTGCCCACGGCGGACTTGTACGACTACGCCAACTTCGTCGTGAAGCCGGACATCGCGCGCGTCCCCGGCGCCGGCACCATCGAAGTGCAGGCGAGCGATACACGCGAGATTGAGGTCATCCTCGACCCGGCGAGGCTCACGGCCGCGGGTCTGACCGTCGTCGACGTCTCCGACGCGCTCAACGCGCAGAACCAGATCCTGCCGGTCGGGCGGTTCCAGGAGTCGGGCCTGCAGCATCTGACGCTCGCATCGGGGCTGTGGAAGAACGTCGGCGACATCGCGAAAGCGCCTGTGCTCGTGAAGAACGGCGCGACGATCCGCGTGTCCGATCTCGGGACCGTGGCCCCAGGCGCCCCCGACCGCACCCTGCTCGTGACCGGCAACGGCCGCGACGCCGTCGTCATGAGCATCTCGCAGCAGATCGGCGCGAACATCCTCGATCTCAAGGCGGGCGTGGACAGCGCAATCGCGAGCCTCGCGAAGACGCTGCCGGCGGGAATCAGGATGAGCCGCGTCTACGACCTCGCGCAGTTCGTCGAGGAATCGATCGCCAGCGTCCGCGACGCGATTCTCATCGGCGGCTTCCTCGCCATCATCGTGCTGCTCGTCTTCCTGCGCGACTGGCG
>DASQAX010000028.1:0-2496 GCA_035635535.1 Vicinamibacterales bacterium
CCCGCTTTCGCGCCGTCCTGGTTGCCCTGACTCTCAGCACCGCGATCGCTGTGGCGGCGGCCCCCCAGACGCCGGCCCGCGTGCCGCTGGACGTCGTGCTCAACCGTGCCGGCTGGTACCTCGCCCGCTTCGTCGACGAATTCGAGAACGTCGTCGCCGAGGAGCGGTCGATCCAGGACTCGTCGGTCCTGCTGCCCAGTTTCTCGCCGATCGCAGGCGGCCGCGGCGCGGCCGCGGCGATGCCCTCGCTGGCGGAAGCGCTGCGCGCCCGGCATCGCGATCTGCGATCGGATTTTCTGCTCGTCAAGTCGCCCGACACCGAGGCGCTCGTTCCGTTCCGCGACGTCATCGAGGTCGACGGCGTCGCCGTCCACGACCGCGAGGCGCGGCTGGCCCGGCTGTTCTTGAATGCGACGGACAGCGGCGCGATGGAGCAGGCGGAAAAGATCCGCGAAGAAGGCGCGCGCTACAACCTGGGCAACATGCGCAGCACGCTCGGCAACCCCGTGCTCGCGCTCGGCGTGCTGCAGCGCAGCTATCAGCACCGATTTCAGTTCTCGCTCGTGAAAGAGGACAAGAGCTACGGCGCCGCCGTGTCGGTGGTCGAATACAAGGAGGTCGTCACGCCCGCGATGATTCGCGGCGAAGCCGGACGCGATCTGATGGCGCACGGCCGCCTCTGGATCGAGAACGTCACCGGCCGCGTCGTCAAGACCGAGCTGCGGGTCGAGCAGCCGGCAATTCGGGCGGCCATCACGACGACGTTTCACCCCGAGGAGCGCTCGAGCATCGCGGTGCCTCTGGAGATGCGCGAGCAATACACGCTCGGCAACGGCAATCGCGTGACGACGGTCGCGACCTACGGGCACTTCCGCCGCTTCGACGTCAGCGCGACCGAAGACATCCGCGCGCCGATTATCACGGCGGTCGACCGCTGGACGGGCATGACGCTGGTCGAGATCCCGCCTGGACGCTTCACGATGGGCAGCGCGGCGTCGGAAGCCGGGCGCAACGACGACGAGAGCCTGCACGACGTCGAGATCACGCGTCCGTTCCTGATGGGGCAGTACGAAGTCACGCAGCAGGAATGGCGCACGGTGATGGGCACGTCGCCGAGCCGGTTCAAGGACTGCGGTGCGCGGTGCCCGGTGGAAAATGTGTCGTTCTTCGATGTGCAGCAGTTCCTGACGAAGCTGAGCGCGCGGGCGGCGCTGGCGACTTCGGCGGCGCCGCTGCGGTACAGGCTGCCGACGGAGGCCGAATGGGAGTATGCGTGCCGGGCGCACACGACCGGCCCGTTCTCGACGGGCGAGAATCTGACGACCGCGCAGGGCAACTACAACGGGAAGCAGCCGTACGGGACGCTTCCCGCCGGCGACTTTCGTCAGAAGCCGACGCCGGTCGGTCTGTTCCCGCCGAACCCGTGGGGGCTGGCGGACATGCACGGCAACGTGTGGGAATGGACGTCGGACTGGTACGGGCCGTACGGCGAGACCGCCGCCGCGAACATCGACCCGCACGGTCCGTCGAGCGGCGAGACGCGCGTGATCCGCGGCGGGAGCTGGTATTTCGACGCGAACAGCGCGCGGTGCGCGCTTCGCTACACGCACGCGGCGCAGGATCGGGGGGTCAGCCTCGGCTTCCGGGTCGCGGCCGATCGCGTACCGTAGGACGAGGAAACGGAGGACACAGAGAGATCACAAGCCACAGAGACACGGCGACACGGAGAAAGGAAGATCCTTTTTTCTCTGTGTCTCTGTGTCTCCGTGGCTACATAACTCTGTGTCCTCCCGCCTCTCTGTGAGCTCATTCGGCGATGAACGCGTACTGCAGCTGGTCGATGATCGTCCCGTCCTTCACCGCGCTCTTGCGCAGCCGGGCTTCGAGCACGTAGCCCGCTTTCTCCAGCACACGGCAGGATGCCGCGTTCCATGCGAACGGGACGGCGTAGATGCGGGTCAGGCCGTGCACGTCGATCGCGTGTCTGGTAACCGCGCGCAGCGCTTCGGTCGTGATGCCGCGGCCCCAGAACGGCTCGGCGAGCCAATATCCGATTTCGGCCGACACGCGCTCCACATCGGGACGCAGGACGAACCCGATGCTTCCGACTGCTTCGTCCTGCACGGCGACGGCGAAGGTGGTCTCCGGCTGCCGCTGACGCACACCGCGGATGAAGTCGCGCGCGTGATGGCTCGTGTACGGATGCGGAAACGCGTCGCGGAGGTTGATCCAGATCTTCCGGTTGTTCGCGTGGTTCGCCAGCGATTCGGCGTCAGCGGTCCGCCACGAGCGCACGACACAGTGTGTGAGCGTCAGCTGCACGCGCGTTCCCTCAGCCACCCTCCCGCCCGCCTGACCTACCCAACCCACCTGACCTACCTGACCCACCTGACCCACCTGACCCACCTGACCCACCTGACCCACCTGACCCACCTGACCCACCTGACCGCGTGTATCTTAGTAGTAATGATCCGGAAGCGGCGATCCAAGATTCAT
>DASQAX010000029.1:0-6111 GCA_035635535.1 Vicinamibacterales bacterium
CCTCGGGGTCGTAGAAGTTCAGCGTGATGGTGCCGCCGCGCGACTCGGTCGTCGTCGGCCCGTAGATGCGCACCAGGTGATGGCCATTGCTGTGCTGCAGGTCGACCAGCCGCTGCAGCATCCAGGCGGTCAGCGTGCGCACGCGCGTATTGATCATGTCCACGCCGACCGAGCCCAGGTGCCGCAGCCCGATTTCGACGGCGGGAATCGCCAGGTAGTTCAGCGTGCCATCCTCGAAGCCGGCCTCGCCCCGCGACAGGACGCAGGCGCGCCCGTTCACCGTCGCGAAGTTGACCGTGCCTCCCGCGAACCACGGCCGACGCAGCGCCGCCAGTCCCGTGCCGCGCGCCAGCAGGCAGCCGACGCCAGTCGGGTAGCCGAACATCTTGTAGAACGAGACGCTCACGAAGTCCGGCTTGACCGCGGACAGGTCCAGGCGGCTGGTCGGCACGAACGCCGCGGCGTCGAGCAGCACGTCCCACCCGCGCGCGTGCGCGAGCTCGATGAGATCGAGCGGATGCCTGACACCCGTGAAGTTCGACTGGGCGGGAAACGCAAACAGTCCCGGCCCCGTTGACGGGGCCGCCAGCATCCCATCGAGCTGGCCGCGATCGATGCGGAGGTCAGGGACCGTCAGCGGCGCATAGTCCACCGGCGCGCCCTTCGCGCGCGCGAACTCGCGAATGCCGTTGACCGAGTTGTGGTTGTCGGCCGTCAGCAGCAGCTGCGTGCCCTGGCTGAACGGGTACGACTCGCCGACGTGCTTCAGCGCGCCGGTTGCGTTGGCGGTGAAGATCGCCACGTACTCGTCCGGCGGCGCGTTGAACCACTCGAGCACCGCGCGCCGCGCCTGCTCGACGAGCGTCGTCATCCGGTGGGACGAGGGGCTCGCGGAGTGCGGGTTGCCGTAGACGTGGTCGTTCAGCAGCGCGGCATGCTCGAGGACCTGCGAGGCCGCGTGCAGGCTGCCGCCGGTGTAATCGAGGTAGGCGTGGTGCTGGTCGTCCAGGCGGCGGTACTCGCGCACCCGCAGCGCGTCGATCGCGTGCGTGGCGGCATACTCGGGAAAGGCGCCGAGGAAGTCCTCGTAGGCGTCGATCACGGGTGATCGATCTTCAGCGCGAACCCTACGGGATCCTGCAGCGTGCCGAGGTCGTAGACCTGCACGCAGTACTGCCCGGCGTCGGCAGGCGTGCTGATCTGCGGGTTCGACGCCGCCGAGGCATTCACGGTCACGCCCAGCCGGCAGCCGCCGCCCGTCACCCGCGGGACGCCGACCCCGAGCCCGAGTGTCGCGCCCGACGCGGTCAGCGTGATCGCAACGGTGCCGGACGCGTTCACCGTGAACGAACGGCTGCTCTGCCCCCCGGGCGCGACGACGCCCGACCAGTTTTCGCTCGTTGGCGTGGAGGTGCTCGGCGTCGTGGGGGCCGTGCCGTTACCGCACGCCGAGGCGAAAAGCGCGATCACGAGCCACGGAGACACGGAGGCACGGAGCCAAAACGTTTTAGATCTCCGTGTCTTCGCGCCTCCGTGGCGTGTATCCGTGAACGTGGCCGCGCTCATGGGTGTGTGACCCGAATCGAGAAGTTCGCGGGCTCGCGCAGGCCGATGACCCTGTCGACATCGGCGATGTTCGCGCAGTAGTCCGACGCCGGCGTGAGCGTGTCGTTCATCTGGGCGGCCAGTGACGGCGTGGTCTGCATGACCTTCGCCAGCGTGCAGCCGATGACCGTGCCGGCGTCGTCCTTCACCGTCTTGCCCCAGCCGATCTCCACCGTCGCGACGATGACACCCGGCCGGCTGATCGGCGAGAGGCTCGCGAGGTTGATGGACGCCGTGCCGTTGGATCCGACGGAAAACGGGAAGAACTTCGACTCGCGCACGTTGATGATGTCGTCGAACCGTTCGGTGGCGCGGCCCGGCGTCGTGGACGAGGGACTCGCCGGCGTGTCGCCACCGCACGCGGAGCAGAGCGAGGCGAGGATCAGCATGAGAACCGCAAATCGCATGACCAATAGTCGATCTTATCTGACGCAGGCGGGGCGGGTAAGGCTGGGAGGGCGGATAAGGCGGGTGGGGGCGAGCCCACCCGCCCCAGCCGCCTATTTCAAGTGCTTGTTCACCAGCTTCGTCATCTCGAACATGTTCACCGACGACTTGCCGCCGAAGACCGCCTTGAGCGGCGCGTCCGCGTTGATCATCCGCCTGTTCTTCGCGTCCTGCAGTCCGTTCTTCTTGATGTAGGCCCAGAGCCTCTTGGTGACCTCGGTGCGTGGAATCGGCTTCGAGCCGACGACTTCCGCGACGGTTGCGTCTGGCGTCACGGGCCGCATGAAGGCCGCGTTCGCCGTGTTCTTCCGTCCACCCGTCTTCTTCTTCGATCCCTTTGCCGCTTTCCTCGCCGTCTTCTTGGCCATGTAATCTCCTCAGCCTGTCCCGCCTTCGCCCGCGACGCAGCCGCGCGCGGGCAAGGCGGACCTGCCACGCCGAAGCCCGCGACGCAGGCGCGCGCGGGCGAAGGCGGGCGCGACGTGAGAGATTATCGCCCGAAGATTGCTTTTCGCGCCGACGAAAACGTGTGTCCCGTCCGTACCATGTGATGACCGAACGCCGCGGCGACAGGCGCGACGAACATCGTGACGAGGACAAGCTCCCACAGCACACCCTGCGACAGGTTGTATTCCATCAACAGCGCGTGCCACGACGTGCCGATCAGGAAGTAGCCGGCCAGCACTTCGAAGCCGATCGTCAACAGCACCCACTCGTCGCCAATCAGCAGCGCTTCGTTGGCGGTGTGAGGATGCAGCCAGACGATGGCCGCCCATGCGGCGGCGGCGACGACGGCCGACAGGACGATCGTGCTGATGACGTGCGCGGCCGAGTCGCCGAACGCCGGCGTCAGCCACGTCACTCGAATGGCCGCGTTGAGGACAGCAGTCAGCAGCAGGCCGAACCAGATGGCGAGCGCCCGGAAGAGCATAGGAAACCTCCGTTACGCCCAACTGTGGCAAGCGACACGCCCGCACGCAGGGTGCGAAATACCGGGAAATTCGCCCTGAAGTGACGGCCGGCCGTGGAGAGCCTCGCAGCCGCCGCGAACGTTCGGGGCAGGCGCCGCTGTCGGAAACGGCAGAGCACTTGCCGGAACCGCCCTGCTTGATCCCGCGACAGACGACCCTTACCATGGTGAATCCGACCCACCACCAAAGAGGTTTTGGAAGAGCTGATGCGAAAAGGCTTTGTCACCGCTGCGCTCGCAATGCTCGTCAGTTCCGCAGGCGCGTCGGTCGTGGCGAAAACGGCTCCGGCTACGCATGCGAATGCAGCTCATGCGGCAACCGCCCGGCCGGCCATGGTCGCTTCGGACGGCGTCGCCGTCGATCGCGCCATCGCGCTGAAGTCAGGCGTCAACGCGGACGTGCTCGACCTCGCACTGACCGCCGTGTCGTGCGGCGTGGCGTCCGGCGATCTCCAGGCGCCGCCGACCCTGACGCTGATCGACTACTCGCTGCCGTCGACGACCCCGCGCCTCTGGGTGTTCGACCTCCACACGGGCAGGATCCTGTTCAACGAGCTCGTCGCGCACGGCCGCAACAGCGGCGACAACATGGCGACGCGCTTCTCGGACGTGGCCGAAAGCCGCGAGACGAGCATCGGCCTGTTCCGCACTGCGGATACCTACGTCGGTCACAACGGCTACTCGCTGCGCCTCGACGGGCTCGAGCCGGGCGTCAACGGCAACGCGCGCGAGCGCGCAATCGTGATGCACGGCGCGCCCTACGTCGATGCGGGGGTCGCGAAGGCGAACGGCCGCCTGGGCCGCAGCTGGGGATGCCCGGCGCTGCGCGAAGCGGTGGCCCGGCAGGTCATCGATACGGTGCGCGGCGGCGGCGTGATCTTCTCGTATTACCCGGACGCGGCCTGGCTGAAGACGTCGCGGTTTCTGAACTGCCGGGTCCAAAAGGACCCGGCCTACACGGTCGCCACCAAGTAGGGGCGGGTCCCAAGTAGGGCGGGTCCTTTCGGACCCGCCTATTGCAGCGACGAACTAATCGAATCGAGGAGGGCGGCCTCGCGCTCCAGCGCCTTCGCCACCCTCGCGATTTCGGTCTCCGCCTCGCCGTACAGCTTCTGCTCGATCGCTTCCCGCACGCCCGGCATCGTCTTCACCGCATACCCCGTATAAAACCCGGGCGCATACAGCAGGTGGCGGTACCACGGCCGTTTCGGCAGGCCGCCCTCGTCAGTCAACTGCCGCTCCGCCTGCAGCAGCTTCGCGTTTGCGGCGCGAACGCCGGCGCTGCCGGACGCGAGCTTCGGGCGCGCCGCGTCCAGCGCGCGGTGGTAGCGTGCGGCCGCCTGCGTCAGCAGCTCGGCGGCGTTCTCGAGCGGCGCGAAATTCAGCGCCGGCGCGACGCGCTCGGTCTTCGGCGCCTCCAGGGGCCGCTTCGGGTCGTTGATCGCCGCAAAGACTCCCTCGTCTATCTGGCGGTTGCGCTCGCGCACGTCATCCTGCTGCGTCTTCAGCAGCGTTTCGAGGTCCTTCACGTAGGTCTGGACCGTGTCCGCCAGGTTCGTGAATTCAAACGGCAGCAGGTCCGCGTCCGCCAGCCGGATCATCGTCGTCCCTGCCACCTGTGCGAGAGCCCGGCCGTAGGCGAAGTCGGTGTCGAGAAACTTCGTGTAGTAGAAGAAGTCGTCGTAGATCGAGTGATAGATGCCGTCGTTGTTGTCGAGGCCGCTGAACCCCAGGTTCAGCGATGGCACGCCGCTATGCTGGAGGAACGACGAGTAATCCGACCCCGATCCCAGCGCCGCAATGCGGAGATCGCTGCGCGACCGGGCCTCGCTTCGCTCCTCGCGCGAGCCCCTCGCAATCGCCCTCGCCTTCGCTCGCGTCCAGACGCTTCCCTTCGTTTCCGGATCCTCGACGTCGCGCGCGGCGCCGTTGACGAGATTCTCGAGCGCATGCGAGCCGGACGGGTTGAAGAAGCCGCGGCCGGTGCCGTCGGAGTTCACGTACGCCACCGCGTGGTCCCGCAGCTCCTGCTCGTGCGCCTCGACCCATTCGGTTGAACCGAGCAGCCCCTGCTCCTCGCCGTCCCACGCGGCGTAGATCAGCGTCCGCTTCGGCCGCCATCCCTGCCGTGCGAGCTCGCCAAGCGCGCGCGCTTCCTCGAGGACGACCGACATGCCGGAGCCGGGATCGCCGGCGCCATTCACCCACGCGTCGTGATGGTTGCCGCGAATCACCCACTCGTCAGGGTAGGTCGAGCCCTGCATCCGCGCGATGACGTTGTAAATCGGCACGCGGTTCCAGTTGAAGGCGAGCTTCATGTGCACGCGCGCCGGTCCGGGACCGAAGTGATAGGTGATCGGCAGCGCGCCGCGCCACGGATCGGGCACGACAGGTCCGCGCAGCGCCGCCAGCAGCGGCTGCGCGTCCGCGTACGAAATCGGCAGCACCGGGATCCTGGTCAGCGTGGTGACGTCCTTGAGGTCGAGCCGTTTCGCGTCTGGCGTCGAACCAACGCCCGGCGTCAACGGATCGCCGGGATAGGTCGGCATGTCCATCACGCTGCCGCGCTGCACGCCGCTGCTCGTGCGCGTCGGACCGTCCGGAAAGCTGTCGTCGACGTAATAGCCGTCGTCCATCGGGTCGGAGTAGATCAGGCAGCCGATGGCCCCATGTTCGGCGGCAACCTTCGGCTTGATGCCGCGCCACGAGTTGCCGTACCGCGCGATCACGACGGCGCCCCTCACTGAGATGCCGCGGCGCTCGAGGTCATCGTAATCCTGCGGCCGCCCGTAGTTCACGTAGACGATCGGGCCCGTGACGTCGCCGTCAACCGAGTAGGCGTTGTACGACGGCAGCTGCTCGGCCTTCTGGCCCGACGTCGGATCGACGGCGACTGGAGGCTCTTCGAGCTTCAGCCTGAACGCCGTCGGCGCAACCATCTCGACGATACGCTCCTTCGGCGTCGGGAAGAGGACGTCGAAGTTCTCGATGCGCGCGTCCCATCCCCACTCCCTGAACTTCGACAGGATCCACTCGGCGTTGTCCTTGTCGTACGGCGAGCCGAGGTGATGCGGGCGCGCGCTCATCCG
>DASQAX010000030.1:0-13729 GCA_035635535.1 Vicinamibacterales bacterium
GGAACCGCTGCCCGCCCTTGATCGCATGTTCGCGTCGTTGCCACGCCCACAGTTGAACGCTCCGGTCCTGGCCTCACCCCTGTCTCCGGATGCGGTGGGCCTGTTGCGCGGCGTTGGCGGCCTCAGCGCGTCGCCTCGTGCAGGCACCGGCACGCTCACCGAGCAGTTCACGACGCCACTGCCGGAGACCGCCGAATCCGCGAACGGTTTGTGGGTGCGTCAGATCACGCTCGACAATCCTCGCTAGCGCCGACCGCGCGAGACCGCTCATTGCAATTCCGTCGATGGCGCACGCCTGCGCGCACACCACTGCGCACGCCCAGCTACGGATCCGAATTCTGTGAGACGCGTTTTGTCGCGAGACACCGCACGCCTGCGGCAGGTCCCCCCAGGCTCGTCACCGCGTCGGCGTAAGTCCTACGATCGCCACGAGTACAGACGACCTGGCGTCAGAGCGGCTCGCCTCTTGCGCTTATTGGGGGCGTCAGGAGGATGTTCATGCGAAAGCTTGCAGCCGTGGTGTTCTGCCTTGTGTGCGCTCAGGGCACGGTCAACGCGCAGTACAGACAGAACGTTATCACCAGCGCCGTGGTCGACAAGGTGGGCGGTCTGGTTCTTCTCACCGGTCAGTTCGGATGGAATCCGTCGGTCACCATCGACGGAATGCTGGTGCACGTGGCATCCGCTTCGCCTCAGATGATGGTCGTCGAGCTGCCTGCAAGTCTTCTCAACCAGCCCGGCACGTATCTGTTGACGGTGACCACTGGTTCCGGTTCGAAGGCGACCACCTTCTTCGAGATTACCGTCGGCGCGGTTGGCCCACAGGGTCCGCGTGGTGCCGATGGTGCGCTCGGAGCCAAAGGTAATCCGGGACCTGCCGGCCCGAAGGGTGACAAAGGTGACAAGGGGGAGCCCGGCGTCGCTGGCCGTGGCGACAAAGGCGATAAGGGAGACAAAGGCGACAAGGGAGACAAAGGCGACCTCGGAACGCCTGGCGGAAACGGTCTGAACGGATCCAGCGGTGAGAAAGGCGAGAAGGGCGACAAGGGTGACACCGGCCCCGTCGGGCAGGGTTCGCTGCGAGTCGTCGATACGAACGGCAACCTGGTTGGCGCGTTCGTGTCACCCGATGCCGTCATCGTCAACATCGGCAGCGACTGGGTTCGAATCGCGCTGAAGGGTGCCGGATTCTCGTCGTGCTCGACCGCAACGGCGACGTGCATGATGTACCAGTTCGAACAGCCTGGTTGCGCCGGCCCGGCCTATATGTACGCCGAAACCGGTCTGGCGCAGCCGGCGCTGGTGGTCGACGGCACGCTCTACTACCCATCGGGAGCGGTCGCGGAGCGGCCGGTTGGGTCGCTCAAATACGACTGGGGCGCTTGCTCCAACGTGCCGCCCGGGTTCACGGGGCAGAACGCCGAAGTGAAGTCGGCGCCGTTGTCGTCGCTCGGCGCGTTACACCTCGCGAAGTAGACGCCTCGCCGGCTACTGGGAGGCGATCGTCTGCGTCGCGGCCTTGAGCGATCGCTGGTAGCGCATCACGCCGTTGAAGAGCGCTTCCGCGATCTGCTGGCGATACGTGCCGCCGCGAAGCAGCGTCGCCTCCTGGTGGTTGGTGAGGAAGGCAATCTCGGCGAGGACGCTCGGCATGGTGGCGCCGATGAGCACCACGAACGGCGCCTGCTTGACGCCGAGGTCCTTCACACGCTTGTTGGCTCGCTTGAGCCGGTCCATCATCGCGGCCTGGACGAGCGACGCGAAGTCGCGCGACTCGTCGAGCTTGTTGTTGAGCGCGATCGCCTTCACGATGTCGGGAAGCTGCCGCATCGTTCGCGCCGAGGCTGCGTTCTCGCGCGCGGCAATCGCCTCCGCGGCGGGGTTCGGCGCGAAGTTGAGGAAGTAGGTTTCGATCCCGCGGACGCGATCGTCCTCGCTCGCGTTGGCGTGGATCGACAGGAACAGGTCGGCGCCTTCGCGGTTGGCCATCGCCGTCCGCTCCTCGAGCGGGACGAAGGCGTTGGCCCGCCGCGTCAGCACCACCTCGACGCCCTTCTGTTTCGCCAGCAGCTTCTCGAGCCGCAGCGCGACGTCGAGCACGAGGGCGGCTTCGCTGAGCCCGTCGGTCATCGCGCCGGGGTCATGCCCGCCATGCCCTGGATCGATCACGATCCGCGCGACGCCGAGCCCGAGCTGTCGTGACAGCGAAAGACCTCCGCGGCCGTTCGGACGCGGCTCCGACGGTACCGGCGGCGCACCGGGCGCTGCGACGGCGACGGCGGCGGCAGGTGCCGGAGGTGTCTGAGGTACGGGAGCCTCGGTGGACGCAACAGCCTGACGCGCGAAGTCGATCACGACGCGGTACGGGTTGTAGAGCGCGTAGATGGTGTGCGGCGCCGCGCCTGCCAGGTCGAGGACAACGCGGGTTCGCGTGCCGACCGGACGGCCGACGCGAATCTGGCGCACGAGATCATCGGGAAAGGCCCGCGTCGCGTCCGTGAGCGCCTCGACGGGGCGCGTGTTCTGCAGGTCGATCAACACGCGCGGCGGGCCGTCGATCTGCTCGTCGTGATACGTGGCCTCGCCTCCCAGCTCCAGCGTCACCCGCACCGCCCCGGGCAACGCTTCGCGGCGAATCGCTGTGAGCATCACGGCCGGCTGCTTCGGCGGCGGCGCCTCGACGGCAACCTTCGCCGCGTTCAACCGATCCAGCTGCGGGCTCGCCTGCTTGACGAGCGGGCTCGTCGGATGGCGGGTATAGAGCGTCTTCAGAAGGCGCAGCGCGGTGGATCGATCCTCGGGTTGTCCGAATTCCCAGAACGCATCCGCCGCGAGCATGCCCGCATGCCAGAGCGCATCGTCGCTGTACGGGCTGGCCGGCAGCAGGCGCGAGATGTCCTGGTAGGCGCCGACGAGCGTCCGGACACGATCGAGCAGCGGGCTGGCGGGCGCACCCGCCTTCCGCGTGTCGATCTCGGCGCGCAGCGTCGCCTCTCGCGCCTCGGCTTCCTTGAACAACTGGATGCCATTCGAGCCCTGCGCCGACACCTGTCCGGAGAGCGCGATGGAAACCAGCGCGATCGTTGCGCGGACCCGTCGGCTGCTGCACCGCGCCGCGGAGTCGGACCTACCGCAACTGGGCATCGACCTCTTCGAAATAGCCGCGATCGACGAGGACCTCGCGGGGCTTGCCACCGGCGCCGGGCGAGACCAGCCCTTCGGCCTCCATCACGTCCACGAGCCGCGCGGCTCGGCTGAAGCCGATCCGCAGCTTCCGCTGGAGATAAGAGATCGACACCTGCCCGCTGCCGACGACAATGCGCGCGGCCTCGTCGTAGAGGTCGTCCTTCTCGAACTGCAGACCCTCGGCCCCGCCCTTCTCGTCCTCCGCGGTGATCGACTCGTCGAACACCGGCTTGCCCTGCTTGCGCAGGAAGCTCGCCAGCCGCGCGCTCTCCTGTTCCGAGATGTACGGGCCGTGGAGCCGGATGCAGCGGGACGAGGCCGGCGGCAGGAAGAGCATGTCGCCCTTGCCCAGCAGCGCTTCGGCGCCGTTGCCGTCGAGAATCGTCCGCGAGTCGGTCTTCGAGGAGACGCGGAACGAGATGCGCGAGGGGAGGTTCGCCTTGATGAGACCGGTGATGACGTCCACCGACGGCCGCTGCGTCGCGAGAATCAGGTGGATGCCCACCGCGCGCGCCATCTGCGCCAGCCGCGCGATCGATTCCTCGACCTCGTTGCTCGCGACCATCATCAGGTCCGCGAGCTCGTCGATCACGACGACGATGAAGGGGAGCGGCCTCGGCGCGTCGGGGTCCTTGTTCCCGGTTTCCTCGAGCATCATCCGGATGTTGCGGTTGTACTGCTCGATGTTCCGGACGCCTTCGGCCGCCAGCGTCTTGTAGCGCTCCTCCATCTCGCGCACCGCCCACCGGAGCGCATTGGCGGCCTTCTTCGGATCCACGACGACGGGCGTCATCAAGTGCGGGATCTCTTCGTACATCCCGAGCTCCAGCCGCTTCGGGTCGATCATGATCATCCGCACGTCGTCCGGCGTCGACCGGTACAGGATGCTCGTCAGCATCGCGTTCAGGCCGACGGACTTGCCGGTGCCTGTCGATCCGGCGATGAGGAGGTGCGGCATCGTCGCAAGGTCGGTGACGTACGGCTCGCCGTGGATGGTCTTGCCGAGCGCGAGCGTCAGCTTCGACGCGGAGCGTTCGTACGCGTCCGATTGCAGCAGCTCGCGCAGCGAGATCCCCTCGCGGTTCGGGTTGGGGATCTGGATGCCGACGGTGGACTTGCCCGGGATGCGATCGATCAGCACCGATTCGGCCTGCATCGCGAGGCACAGGTCGTCGGCGAGGCTGGTGATCTTGCTGTACTTCACGCCGGCCTCGGGCTTGAACTCGAAGGTCGTGACGACCGGTCCCGGGTGAATCTGCGCGACCTGCCCCTCGACCGCGAACTCGCGGCACTTTTCCTCGAGCTGGCGCGCGGCGTCCATCAGCTCGCGCTCGTCGATCTTCTGTTCGGTCTTCGCGGGGTCGAGCAGCGAGAGGGGCGGCAGCGTGAACGCCCCCTGGCGCCGCGGCGCCTTCGACGGCTCGGGTTCCGGCAGCGGAAGCAGCGGAGCAATCGTGGCCGTCGTCCGCTTCTTGGCGACAACAGCGGCCGGCGCAGGTTCGGCGGGTTCCTGCGCCCTGGGCGCCTCCCTGGCCACGGCCGCCGCCGCCGTCTTCGTGTGCTTGGCAATCACTTCGCGCCGCTGTCTCCGCTTGCGCCGGTCCTCGAACCACGCGCGGAGGAAGCCGACGCTGCGAGCGGACAGGTCGCGCGACCCCTGGCTCGCGTTCGCGAACATCCGGCCGAAGGAGAACTGCGTCGAGAGGATGATGGACAGGAGCATCAACGTCAGGACGACGATGATCGAGCCGGTTCGATTGAGGTACTCGGCGAACCAGGCGCCGAGCCACGCGCCAATCGAGCCGCCGGCGTCGAACGTCTTGCCCGACACCTCGGCGCTGCCGAACACGAGGCTGAGGAACGCGCTGCTGCAGCCGACCAGCAGCGTGATCCCGATCAGCTTGGTGTAGACGGCCTCGAACGGCTGGCACCAGAAGTAGTACCAGCCTGCCCACGCGACCACGGCGGGAATCAGGTAGGCCGCGTACCCAAGCAGCTGGAACGAGAGCTCCGACAGGAACGCGCCGACGCGCCCGACGAAGTTGGCGGGCGGGTGCAGCGCGCTGGTGGTGAAGAACCACACCGGGTCCGTCGGCTCGTAGGTGACGAGCGCAATCAGCCAGATCAGCGCCAGCGCGAAGAGCGCCACGCCGAGAAACTCGCTGATGCGCCGCGAGAGCTTCGATTCCGCCACGTCACCCTCCGACCTTCATCGGTAGAGTCCGGCTGCAGCCGGACCTAGATTTCCATCAGCACCGGGAGCACGAGCGGCCGTCGTCCCGACCGCTTCTTGAAAAACCGCCGCAGCTCGACGCGCAGCTTCTCGGTCATCAGTCCCTGGTCGGCCCGCTCCTCGACGCTTGACGCCTGGATGCACTCGGCGATGACCGAGCCGGCATCCTTGAAGAGCGAATCGGCTTCGCCTTCCCCGACGACGAACCCGCGCGCGACGAGCTCCGGCTCGCCGACCAGCGTCCCGGTCTGGCGGCCGATCGCCACGACCGCGACAACCACGCCGTCGCCGGCGAGGTGACGCCGGTCGCGCAGCACCTCGTCGCCCACTTCGCCGACGCGCGTCACGTCGATCAGCACGCGGCCGGCGGGCGCCTTGTCCGCGATGCGCGCGCCGCGCTGGTCGAACTGGATGATGTCGCCGTTCTCGGCGAGCAGCACCTGCAGCGTGTGATCGGCGCCGCTCATCACCCGCTTGGCGACCCGCGCATGCTGCGACAGCTGGCGGTACTCGCCGTGCACGGGCACGAAGTAGCGCGGCCGCACGAGCGAGAGCACCAGTTTCAGTTCCTCCGCGCTGCCATGTCCGGACACGTGCACGTGCTTATTCGAATCGGTGACGACGTCCGCGCCGCGCCGGGCGACGTGGCTCATCACACGCGCAATCTTTTTCTCGTTGCCCGGGATCGCGCGCGCCGACAGCACCACGGTGTCGTCGGGTCCGAGCTTCACCCACCTGTGGTCGTCAACCGCAATGCGCGGCAGCGCCGCCTGCGGCTCGCCCTGCGATCCCGTCGCCACGCACAACACGTCCTGCGACGCGTAGTTCTGCACCTCCGAATCGCGAATCTGCACGCCGGCCGGAATCCGCAGGTAGCCGAGGCGCTGGGCGATCTCGGCGTTCTGCACGATGCTGCGGCCGACGAACGCGACCTTGCGATCGAACTGCGTCGCCAGGTCCACGAGCACCTGCATCCGGTAGATGCTCGACGAGAAGGTGGCGACCACGAGCTTCCCCTGCGTGCTCGTGAACAGCTCTTCGAACGCGTCGATGACCTCGATCTCGGGGCCGGTGAACCCGCGCCGATCGATGTTCGTGCTGTCCGCAAAGAGCGCCAGCACCCCCTGCGCGCCAAGCTCCGCGAACCGGTGCAGATCGAAGTGCTCGCCGTCGATCGGCGTCTGATCGATCTTGAAGTCGCCGGTGTGAATCATCACGCCCGCCGGGGTCGTGATCGCGAGCGCCACGCAGTCGGGCATGCTGTGCGTGACGCGGATGAACTCGATCGTGAACGGCCCGATCGTGACGCGGTCGCGCGGCTTGACCGTCTTCAGCCGGTCCTTCGCGTCGATCTGGTGCTCCTCGAGCTTCGGCTCGATGAACGCGAGCGTCATCGCGGTGCCGTACACGGGGCCGTCGAAGAGCGGCAGCACGTGCGGGACCGCGCCGATGTGATCCTCGTGGCCGTGGGTCAGCACGAGCGCCTTCACCTTGTCGCGCCGTGCTTCGACGTAGGTCATGTCCGGAATGATCAGATCCACGCCGAGCTGGTCGGGATCCGGGAACATCACTCCCGCGTCGATGAGGATTGTGGTGTCCTCCCACGACACGGCCATCATGTTCATGCCGAACTCGCCGACGCCGCCCAGCGGGACGACTTCGAGCGTCGCCGGAGACACGTCCGGCACGACGGACTGATTCATTCGGGGCCCAGCGTTGCTGCGGCTCTCTTTCCTCTGCGGCGCGGACGTTGTCCGGACCGCGTTGTCGCGGGAACGCGCCCCGGGCGGAGCTGCCGTTCGCGCCAGTTCAGGCCGCTGGGAAGGCCTGTTAACCGGGAAGGGTCAACGACTTGCGAGGAAACTATAGCACAGCCCTCGCGAGGCGGGCGAGGTCGTCGACGGTGAGCGCCTCGGGACGAAGCCGGCCATCGACGTGCGCGCGCTCGAGCAGTTCGGCCGCGGGACGCCCGAGCGAATCGGCGACCGGGCGCAGGGCGTTGGCCAGCGTCTTCCGCCGCTGGAGAAAGATGCCGCGGACAAGGCGCTCGAACACCTGTCGGTCGCCGACATCCACGGACGGAGGGCGAAAGCGGAGGCGAACCACGGCGGACGTCACCTTCGGCGGCGGCCGGAACGCGCCGGGCGGCAGCGTCAAGAGCGGCTCGACGTCCGCGGTCAGCCCGACCTGGATGGCGAGCCCGCCGTATTGCTTGCGGCCCGGCCGCGCGGCGAGCCGATCGGCGACTTCCTTCTGGAGCATCAGCGTCGCGTCGGAAAAAAATCGCCCCTCGTCGGCGGCCGCGAGCAGGGCGAACAGGATCGGGGACGAGATGTTGTAGGGAAGATTCCCGGCCACACGGAGCGGCTGCCGCTCGTCGCGAAGGGCGTCACGGAGGTCGAGGCCGAGCACATCCGACTGGATGACCCGAACGTTCGGAATCTGCTCGTTCGCCAGCGCGGTAGCGAGGTCACGATCGATCTCGACGGCGACGACCCGTCCGGCGCGCGCCGCGAGCGGACGCGTCAGCGCCCCCCGGCCAGGCCCGATTTCGAGGAACGTGTCGTCCCTGGTCGCACGGAGCGACTCGATGACTTTCGCCACCCACGCCGCTTCGAGGAAATGCTGGCCGAACCGCTTCCGTGGCCGCGCCTGTCCTGGGATCATTCCTCGCCGCGCCAGTAGCGCTCCTCGATCTCCTCGATTTCCTCCTCGCTGAGGCCGAAGTAGTGACCGACCTCGTGAATCAGCGTTTCGCCGATGACCATCCGCACGTCGTCATCGTCGTCGCAGTCCTCTTCGATCGGCTTCTGGAAGAGCGTCACGCAGTCGGGCAGCGTGTTGCCCCATCCCGCCGTGCGCTCGGGGAGCGGCGTTCCCTGGTAGAGGCCGTACAGCGAGTCTGGCGGATCGATCTCCATCTCCTCGAGCAGCTCCGCGCTCGGCTCGTCGTCGACGATGATGGCGATGTTCTTCATCTCGCGGCGGAAGCGCTTCGGGATGAGCCTGATCGCGTCAGCGACGAGTTGTTCGAACTGTTCGCGCGTCATTCTTTTTAGGCGGACCTGAAGGTCCGCCGCTACGAGCGCCTGAGCGTCCGCCGCTACGAGCGCCTGAGGGTCTGCCTTTACGTTCACCGGACTTCCGTTCCCTGGACACGACGAGCCGGAAGTAGTCGCAATCGTCGCGCACCGAACACTGGTCGCAGAGGGGCTTCGGCTTGCAGACGCGCCGGCCGTGGAGAATCTGGACGTCGGACGCGAGTGTCCACATCTCCTTCGGCAGCGCCTTGCAGAGTTGCTCCTCGACCTTCACCGGGTCGTCACTCTCGGCGATGCCGATGCGGTTCGAGACACGCAGGACGTGACGATCGACCGGCAGGCCGGGGACGCCGAGGGCGTGGCCGAGCACGACGTTCGCCGTCTTGCGGCCAACGCCCGGCAGCGCCGTCAGCGCGTCCATGTCGGCCGGCACCTCGCCGGCATGCCCGGCGACGAGCTGCTGCGCCATCCCGATCAGCGCCTTCGACTTCTGACGGAAGAAGCCGGTGGACAGAATCTGCGGCTCGAGCTCGGCGGGCGTGGCCTTCGCCAGCGCGCGCGCATCGGGGTAACGCTCGAAGAGCGCCGGCGTCACGATGTTGACGCGCGCGTCGGTCGACTGCGCAGAGAGGATCGTCGCGACGAGCAGCTCGAACGCGTTCGTGTAGTCGAGCTCCGTGTCGGCGTTCGGATGCTGCTGCGTCAGCGTCTCGATGATCCGCCGCGTGACTCTGGCGGGCTTCACTCAGTGCACGGGCCCCTTCGACCAGCCGACGTCCGAATACGACTCGGAGAAGACGCGCATGTGCTCCTGCAGCGCCGCGACGAGGTTCGGCACGAACTGCACCGGGACGACGACGCGGGCGCGCACGGGGGCGCGGACGACGTGGTCGGACTCCGCCTCGCGCAGTTCCCGTTCGGACAGCGGCATCACCTCGCAGAAGGTGAGCGTGAAGTCGAACGGCGTGTGCGCGATCGAGCAGAAGTTCGCGTAGGTGCGAACGTCGCCGGGCTGGTCGTCGGGGACGATCGTGAAGTTAATCTGCTTGCGTTGCGGAGTCTCGTCGGCCATAGACGCCAATACTAGTCCACCGGCGGGCGAACGCGAACCAGTCGACCTCGCGCAGATCGTCGAAGATCGCCTCGTGCCGCTCCATCCCGCGCTGGAGAAATCAGCGTGCCCGCCAGATCGACGGTCCGTTGAATGGAGATGTGTTGAAGGGACTAGTTTAGTACTTCCTCATCACGCCGACCACGACGCCCTGGACCTGCACGTGATCCGGGTCGACCATCATCGGCTGCATCGCCGGGTTGGCGGGCTGAAGCCGCACGCGGCCGTTCTCCCGATAGAACTTCTTCAGCGTGACATCGGTCCCGCCGAGCAGCGCGATGACCATTTCGCCGTTGTCGGCGGTCTTGCGATCCTCCACGATCACGAAGTCGCCGTCGCGGATCTGCTCGTCGATCATCGAGTCGCCCTTCACGCGGAGCACGTAGGCGTCGCGCTTGCCCGCAAGCGTCTCGGGCACCGCAATCGTCTCGTTGCCGGCGACCGCTTCGATTGGCGCTCCCGCGGCCACGAAACCAAGCAGCGGCAATTCGAGCGCGCGGCCGCCCGAACGGGTCGGCACGAGCTCAACCGAACGGCTGCGGTTCCACGCCCGGCGAATGAACCCCTTCTCCTGCAGGTTCGAGAGATGTTTGTGGACGGTCGCCAGCGAGGAGAGATTGAACCGCCGGCCGATTTCCTCCAGGCTCGGCGCGTAGCCGTGGTTCTGGATGAACTCGGTCAGGTAATCGAGGATTTCACGCTGCCGTTTGGTGAGCGGGAGCATTTCGTTCCTCCTGCTGGTGCCCCGCCGCGCCAGGCGCGGTTGGGTCGCCGCCTTTAGGACGAGGTAGGCGAGACTATAATGCGAACAGAAGGCGAAGATCAAGCGTCGTTGCGCGGCGGGCAGGTAGCCCTTTACACTCGAAAATGCCAGCCAGCAGGTGGAGTTCACACAACATGACTGCACGAACCGCCGCGATATTCGGCGTCGTCGCCGCGTTGACATCGGTTGAGGCCGCGTCGATTTCAAAGCAGCAGGCCGACCTGTTCTCGCGAAAGGTCGCGCAGATCGTCGTCCAGGGCGACTCGGTTCAGAAGCCCGGCACGAAGAAGACGCAGGTGAGCGAGAGCGAGCTGAACTCGTGGTTCGCCTACAGCGCGACGCCGCTGCTCCCCGCGGGGGTCACGGACCCGCGCATCACGCTGGTCGGCAAGGGCAAGGTCGCCGGCCAGGCGGTCGTCGACCTCGACGCCATCGCCAAGAAGAAGCAGGGCGGCGGTACGTTCGACGTCTGGAACCTCGTCGGCGGGAAAGTGCCTGTCAACGTCGCCGGGACGCTGCGGACGAAGGATGGCATCGGCACGTTCCTGGTCGAGAGCGCGGATGTCTCCGGCCTCCCGCTGCCGAAATCGTTCCTGCAGGAAGTGGTCAGTTACTATTCGCGCACGCCCGCGCATCCGCAGGGCGTGAGGATTGACGATCCGTTCGAGCTCCCCGCGTCGATCCGCCAGATCGACGTCGGCGACGGCCAGGCCGTGATCGTCCAGTAGTTGGCCGAGCTCCTCGAGACCCCTCTTCAGTTCCTCAAAGGCGTCGGTCCGCGGAAGGCCGCGGACCTCAAACGCGCCGGCCGCGCGACCGTCGAAGACCTGCTCTACCGGCTGCCGTTCCGCTACGAAGACCGCAGCCACATGCAGCCGATCGCGTCGCTGCGTCCAGGGATGCGCGCGGCGGTGCTCGGCGAGATCACGAGCGCGCGCCTCGCGGTCACGCGGCGCGGCTTCAGGATTTTTCACGCGGTCGTCGGCGATACGAGCGGCGCCGTCCGCTGCACGTTCATGAACCAGGCGTTTCTCCAGGACGTCCTCAAGCCGCACCTCCCGGTTGTCATCTTCGGTGACGTGAAGCTCGACTCGACGGGCCTGCACTTCATGAACCCGGAGTACGAGCTGATGTCGGAGGACCTGGAGTCGCTCCGGACGGCGCGCATCGTGCCGTTCTACGAGAAGACGGGCGTCGTCACGCCGAACATGCAGCGGCGCATCGTCCGGCAGGCGCTCGAACAGCTGCCCGCGACCGTGCCCGACCTCCTGCCGCCGGACATTCGCACGCGCCTCGGGCTCGTGCCGCGCCGCGTCGCGATCGAAGAGGTGCACTTTCCGCCGAACGAGGCACGGCTCGACGAGCTGAACGCGTTCAGGACGCCGGCGCAGCGGCGGATGATCTTCGAGGAGTTCTTCCTCTTCCAGGTGGGCCACGCGTGGCGGCGCCATGCGACGAGCATGGAGCTCAAGCCGTACGTGCCGAAGGTCGACGATCGCATCCGCGCGTCTGCGGCGAAGATCCTGCCGTTCAGGCTGACGCCGGGGCAGAAGCAGGCGCTGAAGGACATCGTCGAGGACATGCTGCGGCCTCAGCCGATGCACCGGCTGCTGCAGGGCGACGTCGGCGCGGGCAAGACGATCGTCGCGCTGCTGGCGGCGATTGTCGCGATGGAAAACGGCCTTCAGGTGGCGTTCATGGCGCCGACGGAAATCCTGGCGGCGCAGCACGTCGGCAACATCGCCCGCCTGCTGTCGCAGTCGCGCTTCCGGGTGGACATCCTCACGGGCAGCACGCCCGGCCTGAAGAAGCACACGCTGCACGCGCACATCGAGCGCGGCACGACGAACCTGATCGTCGGGACGCACGCGCTGGTCCAGGAGTCGATCGCGTTCCACAAGCTCGGACTCGTCGTCATCGACGAGCAGCACCGCTTCGGTGTCGCGCAGCGTGCCGCGCTCCGCGCGAAGGGCCTGAAGCCGGACGTGCTGCTGATGACGGCGACGCCGATTCCGCGAACGCTCGCGCTCACCGACTACAGCGAGCTCGACGTCTCGAAGATCCCCGACCTGCCACCCGGGCGGAAACCGGTGCGGACGTGGGTGAAGCCCGAATCGCGGCGCGACGAGATCTACGACGTGATTCGGGAGCAGCTCGACGCCGGACGCCAGGCGTACATCATCTACCCGCTGGTCGAGGGGTCGGAGAAGATCGACCTCAAGTCCGCGACCGACATGGCCGACCATCTGCAGACGGAAATCTTCCCGGCCTATCGCGTCGCGCTCCTGCACGGGCGCATGAAGCAGGACGTGAAGGACAAGGTGATGCACGCCTTCGCGGCCGGGCAGGTGCACATCCTCGTGTCGACGACCGTCGTCGAAGTCGGCGTCGACGTGGCGAACGCGTCGATCATGGTGGTGGAGCACGCAGAGCGGTTCGGCCTCTCGCAGCTGCATCAGCTGCGCGGCCGCGTCGGACGAGGCGAATGGGAGTCGCACTGCTTCCTGATGTACCAGGCGCCGTGGACCGATGACGCGCGAGAGCGGCTGAAGGCGATGGCCTCGACCAGCGACGGCTTTGCGATCGCGGAGCGCGACCTCGAGCTGCGCGGGCCGGGCGACTTCTTCGGCACGAGGCAGTCAGGGCTGCCGAAGCTGCGCACGGGCGACCTCGTGCGCGACCGCGAGATCATGGAGGCCGCGCACCGCGAGGCGCGGGTGCTCGTGGACCAGGGCGGGCTGTCCGGCGAGCTCCTGCAGTTCGTGCAGCAGCGCTGGCAGGACCAGTTCGGGCTGATCGAGGTGGGATGACTACGAAGGGGCGATAACCACGAAGGCCGCGACGAACGCGAAGAAATGTTTTCTCTTCGTGTTCTTTCGCGATCTTCGTGGTTCCCCGTTCGTGGTGGCAAATCCATGCGTGTGATCGCAGGCCTTTACAAGGGCCGCCGGCTGAAGGCGCCGACGTGGGAGGGCCTTCGACCGACATCCGACAAGCTGCGCGAGACGCTGTTCAACATCCTCGCGCCGCGCGTCGAGGCGGCGCGCGTGCTCGACGGATTTGCCGGCACGGGCGCCGTCGGCATCGAGGCCTTGAGCCGCGGCGCGGCGCACGTGACGTTCATCGAGAACAACCGGCGCGCGGTGGCGTTGATCGAGGAGAACCTTCAGGCCTGCGGCGTGAAGGGAGGCTATACTATCCGGTGCGCGGACGTGGTCGCCGCGCTGAACGGCCTGCCGGCCGCCGACGCATTCGATCTGATCCTGCTGGATCCGCCGTACGACATCGATAACGCCAGCGCCGCACTCGATGCGGCGGCCCGTCGTCTTGCGGGCAACGGTCTCGTCGTGCTCGAACGCGCGACCCGCTTGGAGCCCGGAGAGCCGGCGTCGGTG
>DASQAX010000031.1:0-3184 GCA_035635535.1 Vicinamibacterales bacterium
TTGTGCTGGATGAACCGCAAGGGTTTCACACTGATCGAGCTTCTGATCGTCGTCGTGATCATCGGCATCTTGGCCGCGATCGCGATTCCGAAGTTCGCGAACACGAAGGAGAAGGCGTATCTCGCGTCGATGAAGTCGGATTTGCGAAACCTGATTACGGCCGAAGAGGCGTATTTCGCCGACTCGGTGAAATACACGAGCAACCTCGGTACTGCTTATGCGACGACCACCGGGGTGCTTGGCCCCACGATCACAGTGACGGCTGATGGGTTCACCGCGACGGTGACCCACACCACGACGACGAAGACCTGCTCGATTTATGTCGGGTCGACGGCGCTGGCGCCAGCCAACAAGGAAGGCGAGCCGAAGTGCGCATAAGGCGTCAGGCCTGATGCATCAGGGCGGCGGGGGAAACCCCCCGCCGTTCGCTTTTTTGGCCTTATCTTGGGGTCCCATGAGTCGTCCCAAGCCGGCGCTGCGTGTCGAGCTGCTCTTCTACCTCACCTTCCTTGCCGCCTTCGCGATTCTCGTGGGCGTGGCGACCTCGCAGCTCGCCCTCGCAATCGCCCCCGAACGCGGCGTCATTCTCGTCGTGGTCTTCGTCGCGGCCGAAGTGGGGATCTTCGTGCTGTACGGTCGATCACTCGTGACTCGCCTCGTCCTCCGCCCGCTGGCTCATGTGATGGAGACCGCCGACGCCGTCGCCGACGGCGACCTCGCCGCCCGCGCGCCGGATGCCGAGACCCGGGATTTCGCGACCCTCGCCGAACGGCTGAACCGGATGACGGACCGGCTGCTCGACGCGCAAAGCCAGCTGGTCCGCTCCGAAAAGCTGGCGAGCATCGGACGTCTCGCGGCCGGCGTGGCGCATGAGGTCGGCAATCCGCTCGGCGCAGCCGGGACGTACCTGGAGGTGCTGCGGCGCCGCGGCGTGGATCAGGAAGTCACGGAAGGCATCGCCCGGGAGCTCGAGCGTCTCGACCGGATCGTGCGCAGCCTGCTCGATTACGCCCGGCCGCAGGAGGATCCGCTCGTGCCCATCGATGCCGCTCGGATCGTCCGCGGTGCCTACGAGCTGCTCCGAGCACAAGGCGCGTTTCGCAGCGTGCGGGCGGAGATCGACGAAGGGCTGCACGTTCCCGAGATCATGGGCCGCGCCCACGTCCTCGAGCAGACACTCGTCAACCTCCTCCTGAACGCGATCGACGCGACGCCATCAGGCGGGTCCATCATCATCGGGGCCCGGCGCTGGGCCTACGAGCCGGGACAATCGCTGCCCAAGCGCGCCAGCGATCCGGGCTACGCGCGGTTCCCGCGAACGTCGGAACGGCGGCCGGCACGGGTCGAGTTTGCGGCCGGACAACCGGGGGCGCTGCTCTTCGTGGCGGACTCGGGACCCGGCGTCACGCCCGAGGACCGAGAGAAAGTCTTCGAGCCGTTCTACACGACCAAGGACCCAGGTCGCGGGACCGGTCTGGGTCTCGCCATCGTCGCGCGATCGGTACACGAAATGGGCGGCGTGGTTTGGGTGGATGGCGCGCGGGAAGGGGGCGCGGCGTTCAAGGTGTTCTTTCCCATCGCCGTCCTGCGATGAAAAAAGTTCTGATCGTCGATGACGAACCAGGCCTGCGGCAGAGTCTCGGCCTCCTCCTGTCGGACGCAGGCTATGCGGTGACGGCCGAGCAGAACGGCCGCCGCGCGCTCGAGCGCGCCACCACGGATACGTTCGACCTCGTCCTCTGCGACGTGCGCATGCCCGAGATGGACGGCCTGACGTTCCTGCGCAATTACCGCCAACGGGGCGGCAACGCGCTCGTCATCGTCATGAGCGCGTACGGCGGCGAGGATGCGGCGATCGCCGCGATGAAGGAAGGCGCGTACGACTATCTCCCCAAGCCGTTCCGCCCCGACGAAGTCGTACTCACACTCAAGAAAGCGGAGGAGCGGGAACGGCTGCGGCAGGACGTCGCCGGCCTCAAAGCGCAGCTCGCCGCCGGGCCAGCGGAGCGCGGGCTCATCGTCGCAAGCGCCGCCATGCGCCAGGCGCTCGAGCTCGTCACGCGCGTCGCCGAGCACAATACCACCGTGCTGATCACGGGTGAGAGCGGGACGGGCAAGGAAGTCATCGCGCGCGCGATCCACCGCGCCAGCCCGCGCGGCGGCAAGGCGTTCGTCGGCATCAACTGCGCGGCGATTCCCGAGGCATTGCTCGAGTCCGAGCTGTTCGGCCACGTGCGCGGCGCGTTCACCGGTGCGAGCTCGGACAAGACGGGATTGTTCGAGGCCGCCAATGGCGGAACGATCCTGCTCGACGAAATCGGCGAATTGCCGTTCGGTCTGCAAGCGAAGCTGCTGCGCGTGCTCCAGGAGAATGAGATCCGCCGCGTCGGCGACCAGAAGACGCGCCGCGTGGACGCGCGGGTCCTCGCCGCCACGGCGCGCGACCTCGAGGCGGAAGTCCGCGGGGGGCGGTTTCGCGAGGACTTGTTCTACCGGATCAATGTCGTGGTGATCGAGCTGCCGCCGCTGCGCGAGCGGGAGGACGACATCGCGCCGTTGTCCCGGCACTTCGCCGCCCGGTTGGCGCAGCGGTTCGGCCGACCGCTCTCACTCAGCGACGACGCGATCGGATGGCTGGAGCAACAGCCGTGGCCGGGGAACGTGCGCCAACTCGAGAACGCGATCGAGCGCGCGGCGGTGCTCAACGAGAAGGCGGTTTTGGAGCGAGGAGACTTCAGTGCCGTTCCCCCTCGCCACGAAGTGGAGAGGGGGTCAGGGGGTGAGGACCCAGGGGACGGAACCCTCCGATCTGTCGTGGAGGACGCGGAACGCCGCGCCATCATCGACGCCTTGAAAGCAAGCGACGGCAACCGCCGAGCCGCCGCGCAGCGCCTGGGGGTGAGTTTGCGGACGCTGTTTTACAAGATCGACCGATATGGGGTTACCTAGACGTCTCGACGTCTAGCCTTATGCAATATCTTGCATAAGTGCAGCATTCTGCAGGGGTTTTCCGTCCGAGTCGTACGTCTAATCTATTGTCCTTACATCACTTACATCCAGGCACAGAACCTGTAATAGGGGTGGTCGAACAGGGGGGTTCCATGGGTCGAAAAGGCTTCAGCATGATCGAAATGGTCGTCGTCGTCATCCTCATTGGGCTGATTGCGTCGATCGGTTTCCCGCG
>DASQAX010000032.1:0-2506 GCA_035635535.1 Vicinamibacterales bacterium
GCGGATGCCGTCGAGCACGCGCTCGCGTTCGGCGTGCGTCCCGAACGTGATCGCGAGCATCGCGCCGATCGTCTGATGGAGGCGCGCGAACGCGGCGCCCCCGTTGCCGCGGAACGTGCTGTGCTCGGCGACGCCCGCGGCAATCAGCGGGTGCGCGAGCTGGAGCAGCAGCGCGCGAAGCCAGGCCAGGAGCATGAGCCGCTCCGCGTTGATGCGCCGCGAGACGTCGGTCGCGGCAATCATGTCAGTGGCGCGTCGCCGGCGCCGGCTCGTGGCGCGGGGCCTCCTGCATCAGGAGGATGATGCCCTTGCCTTGCTCGGCGGACCCGATGCTGACGCACTGCACGCGCAGGCGGACCTGCCGGCCGCGGCGGTTCATCGCGTTGATCTCGGTGTCGAAGCGGTGGTCGCCCTGCCGCGTCAACCCGGCAATCGGCTGTTTGAGCTGCTCGACGGGCAAGCCGATGTCGAGCCCGAAGAAATGCCTGCCGCGCACTTCGTCGGCGCGCAGCCCCCACAGGTCCGCGGCGACGTCGTTCCAGAGCTCCACCTGCAGCTGTTCGTCGAGCACGATCACCGCGAGCGGGACGCTGCGAAGGATGCCGCCGAGAAAGACATTGCTGCGCGACAGATCGGTGCCGCGCTGGCGAAGCTCCTGGTTGACGGTCTCGAGCTCCTCGTTGGTCGACTGGAGCTCCTCGTTCATCGTCTCGAGCTCTTCGTTGGTGGACTGGAGCTCTTCGTTGGTGGTCTCGAGCTCCTCGACGGTGGACTGGAGCTCCTCGTTGGTCGTCTGCAGCTCCTCGTTGGTCGACTGCAGCTCCTCGTACGCCGTCTCGAGCTCCTGCCGCGAGCGCTGCAGCTCGTCCTGCAGCTCGCGCTGCCGCGTGATGTCGGTGAAGAGCACCTTCGAGCCGAGGGAGACGTCCGCGGCGTCGAGGACCGGGGTGACCTGCACGTTGAAGTACCGCGGCTCGCCGCCGGGCGTCGGCCATGCCACCTCGCGCATCTGGACCACCTGGCGCCGTGCGTGCGCCTCGTCGATGGACGACCGCAGCTCGACGGGCCGGTACGAGACCTCCAGGTCCTGCAGCGGACGGCCCAGGTCGCGGGCGTTGAGGCCGAACAGGTCGCGAGCGCGGGCGTTGGCCAGCAGCAGGTGGCTCTTGACATCGATGACCAACTGCGCAATCGGGTCCTGGTCGAACGAAATTTCGCGCAGCCGCGCCGGCGGACCGGTGAGCAGCACGCGCTCGTCGCGCTCGGGATAGCCGGTCAGGAGGCGATCGGCGCCGTTCTCCACGCGTACCTTCATGAAGACACGCTGCTTCAGATCGGCCGGCACGAACGCGCCGACGAAATTGAGCAGCATCTCCGCCTTGCCGAGGACCAGGAAGCCTCCGTCGCGCAGCGCGAAGTGGAACCGACGCACGATCTTCGCCTGCGCCTCGTGGTTGAAGTACATCAGCGTGTTGCGGCAGAGCAGCAGGTCCACGCGCGAGATCGGCGCGTCGTCGAGCAGATCGTGGCGGCCGAAGATCACGCTGCGGCGCAGGTCCTTCTTGAACATCCACCGCTCGCTCGCACGATCGAAATACTTGTCGCGCAGGTCGGCCGGCACCTCGTCGATCTGACGGTCGGTGTACATCGCCTGCCGCGCGATGGCGAGCTCCTCCTCGTCCACGTCGGTCGCGTAAATCTTGACGCGCTCGCGGAACTGTTCCGTGCCCATCGCCTCGGCAAACAGGATTGCCACCGAATAGCACTCTTCCCCCGACGCGCAGCCGGCGCTCCAGATACGGATCTCGGCGTCGGTCTGCCGCGAGCCCTGGACGATCTTCGGCACGACATCGCGCGCCAGGAAATCGAACGCCTCGCGATCGCGGAAGAACGACGTGACGTTGATCAGGATCGAGTTGAACAGCTGTATGAATTCGTTCTGGTGGACCTGCAGGTAGTCGAAGTACGCCGTGTACGAGTCGACGCCGACGGTCGACATCCGCCTGTCGATGCGGCGCGACAGCGTGGCGCGTTTGTAGGCCGCAAAATCGAATCCGCGGGTGTTCTTCAGGTGTTCGAGCAGGTTTTCGAACTCGGGGGACGTGGAGTTCCCGTCTTTCATGGCATCTTTTCCGCGGACGGCTTAGACTAGCACAGCGTTTGACTCGCGCCGGGCCGTCGTCCCGCTTCTTGCAGCGGGTATCCAGTGGCAAAGTTCGATATCGTCGTGATGGGCGCGTCCGCCGGCGGGGTCGGCTCGCTGCAACGCGTCGTCGAGCACATTCCTGCCGAGTTCCCGGCGGCGATCCTGATCGCGCTGCACCTCCCCGACGGCGCCCGCAGCATGCTCCCGGAGATCCTGGCGCGGGCGGGGAACCTGCCGGCATCGCAGGCGGTCGACGGCGAGCCCGTCGAACCCGGCCGCATCTACGTCGCCCCGGGCGGATTTCACCTCACGGTCAACGCGGGTCGTCTGGTCGTCTCGCGCGGCGCGCGCGAGCACGGT
>DASQAX010000033.1:0-7207 GCA_035635535.1 Vicinamibacterales bacterium
GCCGTGTACGTCTCGAAGCCCACGCCCTTCAACCCGTAGATGGGAGGAATCAGGATCGGCAGCGACGGACTGTTGAGCGGAACGATGTTGGCTCCGTCGAACGCGTGATGCCGCGGGTCGTACTTCCCGGGCCCCCACGTCCTGAACTCCGCCTTCGTCGCCGCGTCCAGGGCGGGTGAAAGCGCCACGATCGCGCCGACGTTCAGGTCGCGATTCGCCCACCCGTCGAGCCGCGTGCCGATGCCCGGCGCGAACGAGTCGTCTACCGACGAGTGGCAGAGCGCACAGGTCACGCCGACCTTCGTCAGCTGCCCCGCCTCGTTGACCGTTCCCTTGACACCGACGACCGCGTTCAGGCGCAGCAGCTCCACCGTCACCGCGGGATCCGTCAGGTCGACGGCACCCGCTCGAAGTGCGTCGACGACGGGCGGTGGAAGCGCGTCGAGATCGACCTTGAGGCCGACGGCCAGCGCGGTCGCCGGATTCACCGCCGGAAGGACCTCGTGCATCCGCAGCACGTTCGTCCAGAGCTGCTCGTCGCCGAACGTGTCGAAACGGAAGATGGATTGTCCCTGCCGTTGCGGCCCCGTGTCGGCGAACCCGGACATGACGAACGCCACCGCGAGGAGATACACCAGCGATCCAGCACCGATCAGTCGCATTGCCATGCTCCTTTCGCCCTCACCTTCACAGAGTGCGGAGGGCGCGAAAGGTGACAACGCGGTCTGGTAGTATCTGGCCCGGGAAACGGATGACGTTCTGGCGGCGATGGACGTGGCAGCCGCAGACCACGTGGCTGCGCCGGGCGATCTTCCAGCTTCACCTGTGGAGCGGGATCGGCATCGGCCTGTACGTGTTGATGGTCAGCGTCACGGGCAGCGTCCTCGTCTACCGCAACGAGCTGTACAGGGCGGCCACGCCCGACCCGATCGTCCTGACGGTGTCGGGCCCTCGGCTGACCGACGAGCAGCTGCGGGCCGCGGCGGCGCGTGCGTATCCCGGATACGCGGTCACCAGCATCGGCCGAAGCCGCCGCGCCGATCAACCCGCGAGTGTGTCGCTCACGCGCGGCGCCGATCTCGAGAATCGCCTGTTCAATCCCTACACGGGAGAGGATCTGGGCGATGAGGTGCCGCTCGGCATCTGGCTCGTATCGAAGCTGATGGAATTACACGACGACCTGCTCGGCGGCAGGACCGGGCGCATGGTGAACGGCGCCGGGGCGTACCTGATCGTGCTGCTCGCGTGCACGGGCCTCGTCGTGTGGTGGCCCGGGATCAGGACGTGGCGGCGAAGCCTGACCGTTCACCGCCACGCCGGGTGGCGGCGGCTCACGTGGGACCTGCACAGCATGATGGGGTTCTGGACCTTCGGGTTCATCCTGCTGTTTGCGCTCAGCGGCGCGTATCTCGGCAACCCCGAGCCGTTCCAGCGTCTCGCCGACTGGATCGAACCGCCCACCGAGGCCGCTGACGTGGAGCGTGCCGTCGACAAGGTGATTTACTGGCTCGCGTACCTGCACTTCGGCCGCATCAACGGGATAGGCATCCCGTGCAGCGGCCCCGGGCTCTGCGACCAGGCAACGAAGTTGACGTGGGCGGTGTTCGGGCTCGCGCCGGCCACGATGTTCGTGACCGGCGTCGTGATGTGGTGGAACCGCGTGGTCCGGACGAAGCTGGCGCGATCATCGCGCGCGCTGCCGCGGACGGAGACGGTTCCACTGCAGGTGCCCTGAGCGACGGTGTCGAGCGGCTCGCACCGGGCATTAACCACATGCGTCACCTTGCTCGTCAACGGCTAAGCCGGGGCGCGCCGATATAATCGCGCAAGGTGCTGCCGTCTCGATCGGTCGACGATCTTGCCGCCGGCCAGGCCGCCCTCGACGCGGGAGCCTGGCAGCAGGCGCAGCACGCCTTCGAGAGCGCACTGGCGACCGAGGAGACGCCGGAGGCACTGGAGGGTCTCGGCCTCGCCGCGTGGTGGCTCGACCTCGCCGGCGTCGTCTTCGATTCGCGGGAGCGTGCCTATCGCGAGTATCGCAACCGCGGCGACCTGGTGTCGGCCGCGCGGATCGCCGTCTGGATCGCGTGGGACAGCGCCGCGTTCCGCGGCGAAGAAGGTGTCGCGAGGGGATGGCTTCACCGTGCCCGCCGGCTGCTCGACGGGCAACCCGAATCGCCGGAGCATGCGTTTCTTGCGGCGCGCGCCGCCGCGTTCGCCCTTCTCGACGACGGCGACCCCGAAGCCGCCGAAGCGCTGGCCGTCGAGGCGATTCGCATCGGACAACTGCTCGGCACGATCGACTACGAAATGCTCGGACGGTCGCTGCGCGGCTTCGCGCTGGTGACGACCGGCCGGGTGACGGAGGGGCTTCGCGAGCTCGACGAGGTCAGCGCGGCGATCCTGGGAGGCGAGCTGACCGATCGCCTGCTCGTCGGCCTCGCCGGCTGCTACTTGATCGGGGCGTGCGATCGCGTGCGCGACCACGGGCGCGCCGTGCAGTGGTGCGACCGCATCAAGCAGCACAGCCTGAAATGGGGCCTCAAGCCGCTCTTCGCCGTCTGCCGGACGCAGTACGCGTCGGTCTGCATGTGGCGCGGCTCGTGGGAAGAGGCCGAACGCGAATTGACCAGCGCGTGCGATGAGCTGGCGATCTGCCGTCCGGGCATGACGACCGACGGCCTCGCGCGTCTCGGCGAGCTGCGGCGCCGCCAGGGCCGGATGGACGAGGCCGCCTCGCTGTTCGAGCGCAGCGCCGGACATCCCATCGCGTCACTGGGACGCGCCGCCATCGCGCTCGACCGCGGTGATCCGCAGGGCGCCGCGGAGCTCGCCGAGCGGCATCTGCGGCGGCTGCCGGCGAGGAATCGCACCGAACGCGCCGCCGCGCTCGAGCTGTTGATCCGCGCCCACGCCGCGCTCGGCCGGCACGACGATCTCCAGCGCGCACGCGCGGCGCTCGAAGAGCTCCGCGGCATCGCCGCGGACGCGCAGACCGCGCCGCTGCTGGCGTCGGCACGCCTGGCCGCCGGGCTCGTTGCGGTCGCCGCCGGCGACCTCGACGCCGGGCGCCCGGCGCTCGAGGACGCGGTCGATCTGTTCGATACGAGCGGCGCACCGTTCGAAGCGGCGCGCGCCCGGCTCGAGCTGGCCTCCGTGATGGACCGGCTCGGTCGCACCGACGCGGCCGTCGCCGACGCCGATCGCGCGCTCGCGGAGCTGACGCGGCTCGACGCCCGCTTCGACATGTCGTCGGCGCAGGCGCTGCGCGATCGACTGGCTTCTTCACAACGTCCGAGGAGTGCCGCGCCCGTCGAGACGGCCGTGCTGACGCCGCGTGAAGTCGAAGTGCTCCGGCTCATCTCGAGCGGCCTCGGCAACCAGGCGATTGCCGAGCGCCTCTGCATCAGCGAGCATACGGTTCACCGGCACGTCGCCAACACCCTGTCCAAGCTCGACGTGCCGTCGCGGTCGGCCGCCGTGGCTTGTGCCGCGAGGCTCGGGCTCCTGGGGCCGACCTGAAGGTCGGCCCCTACGAGTGGTGCGTGGCGACCTGAAGGCGGACGCCTACGAGTGACTGGCCCGATCGGGCCATTTTCACGGTTCTCCGCAAAATGACCGGATCCGGGGAAGCGCGTCCACCGGGCCCTCGGTAGATTGGCGGCATGACACACACATCACTTCATCCCGACACGCCGGTGCGTGTCACCAGCC
This sequence comes from Vicinamibacterales bacterium, assembly GCA_035635535.1. Lineage (GTDB taxonomy): Bacteria > Acidobacteriota > Vicinamibacteria > Vicinamibacterales > UBA2999 > Gp6-AA40. Next base: position 3,715 of record DASQAX010000033.1, read on the forward strand.
AGCGCGCAGACGCCCTGGCCGATCGCCTCGAACAGGGGGCCCGCGCACTCGCCGCATTCGCCACCAGCCTCACCGACGCGGAATGGAAGGTCCGCACGCCGCATGACGGCCGCGCCGTCGGCGTTATCGTGCATCACGTGGCAAGCGTGTACCCGATCGAGATCCAGCTGGCGCAGACCGTTGCCGACGGCAAGCCGGTGACAGGTCTCACGATGGACGACATCGATGCCATGAACGCCCGTCACGCCGCGGAGCATGCGGGGATCACGAGGCAGGCAGCGCTCGAGCTGCTGCGAGCCAACAGCGCGGCCGCCGCGGCCGCGATTCGCGCGCTGAGCGACGAGCAGCTCGCCCAGTGGGCGCCGGTGTCGCTGTACGGCGATGCCCCGCTCACGTGCCAGTTCGTGCTCGAGGATCACGCGGTCCGGCACAGTTATCACCATCTCGCCCGCCTGCGGCGGGCGATGCGGCCGTAGCGGCGCAAGGAGACGACATGACCACCATCACGAACAGTACGACGGCGTCCGCCCCCGCGCCGTCGATCAAGACCAGGCAGCAGGCCATGTGGGCGTCGGGCGATTTTGCGGTCATCGGCACGACGCTCCAGATCGTCGGGGAGAACCTCTGCGAAGCGATCGACCTTCGCGCGGGCGAGCGGGTGCTCGACGTGGCGGCGGGCAACGGCAACGCGACGCTCGCCGCCGCGCGCCGCTTTGCGCGCGTGACCTCGACCGACTACGTCCCCACGCTGCTCGAGCGCGGACGGGCGCGGGCCGGGGCGGAAGGACTCGACGTCACGTTCGAGGTCGCCGACGCGGAAGCGCTCCCCTATCCATCCGCAGCCTTCGACGTCGTGCTCTCGACCTTCGGCGTCATGTTCGCGCCCGACCACGCGCAGGCTGCCAGCGAGCTGCGGCGCGTCTGCAGGCTGGGAGGCCGCATCGGCCTCGCGTCCTGGACACCGGAAGGTTTCCTCGGCTTCGCGTTCCGATACGAATCGCCGGCGCACTGGGTCGACATCTTCCGGCGGTTCTACGGGCCCGTGCACAAGGCGTTCGCGGCGCTCGACACTGATGGCCAGGCGTCGTTCGAGACGGACGTGATTGCGCTGCTGCGGCGCGCGGATCGCGGAGGCGCCGGGGGCCTGGTGGTGCCGGCGGAATATCTCGAGACGGTCATCATCCGGTGAAGACGCTCAGGCTGATGTGCGTCCTCGCCCACCCGGACGACGAATCGTTGGGGACGGGCGGGACGCTGGCCCGGTACGCGGCGGAGGGAGTGGAGACCTACCTCGTCACCGCGACGCGCGGCGAACGGGGCCGCTTCGGCGACGGCGGCGAGCGGCCGGCCGACGAGATCGTCGGCCGGACGCGAGAAGCCGAGCTCCACGCCGCCGCGAAGGAGCTCGGCCTACGTGACGTGGCGATGCTCGGTTACCCGGATGGCCGCCTCGATGCCGTCGATCCGGCGGTCGCGCAGGACGCGATCGCGGAGCATCTCCGCCGCGTCCGGCCGCACGTCGTGATCACGTTCGGTCCTGAAGGGGCGTATGGCCATCCCGATCACGTGGCCATCTCGCAGCTGACCACCGCCGCCGCCTGCCGCGCGGCCGCCAGCGGCGTCGCGGTCTCGAAGCTGTACTACATCGCCTGGAGCGCGACGACGTGGGCGGCGTACGAGGCGGCGTTCAAGAAGCTCACGAGCACCGTGGACGGCGTCGAGCGCCGGGTGGTCCCGGCGCCGGAGTGGGCGGTGACGACGCGGATCGACACGAGCGAGGTCTGGCCGGCCGTGTGGCGGGCCGTGCAGTGTCACCGCACGCAGATGAGCGTCTACAAGAACCTCGGCGCGCTGGCGCCGGACCACCATCGGGCGTTATGGGGCGTACAGGAGTTCTATCGCGCCTTCAGCCTGGTCAACGGCGGGCGCGCGCGCGAAACGGATCTTTTCGAAGGACTGCGATGATGCCGACGACGGACATCGACACGCTCAGGGGGCGCACGGCGCCGCTCGACATGACCGCCGCGGATTTCCGCACGGCGGGACATCGCCTCGTGGACCAGATCGCCGGCTGGCTCGACACGCTTGCGAGCGGCCGCGTGACGCACGACGAATCACCCGCCGAGGTTCGCGATGCGCTGCGCGCGGACCGCGGGCTGCCCGAGACGGGCATGGATGCGCAGGCGCTCCTGGACGAAGCGGCGCAGCTGCTCTTCGACCATTCGCTCTTCAACGGCCACCCGCGATTCTTCGGCTACATCACGTCGAGCCCGGCGCCGATCGGCGCGCTTGGCGATCTGCTCGCGTCGGCGATCAACCAGAACGTCGGCGCGTGGCGTCTCTCGCCGATGGCAACCGAGATCGAAGCGCAGACCGTTCGCTGGATCGCGGAGCTGATCGGGTTTCCGGCCGGCTGCGGCGGGCTGCTCGTCAGCGGCGGCAACATGGCGAACTTCGTCTGCTTCCTTGCCGCACGCGCCGCGAAGGCGCCGGAGGCGCGCACCGGCGGCCTGCGAGCCGGCTCCGGGCCGCTGCTCGCGTACGGCTCGATGGACACGCACACGTGGATCCAGAAGGCCGCCGACATGTTCGGGCTGGGAACGGATGCGATTCGATGGATTCCCATCGACGCCGAACAGCGGATGGACGTTGCCGCCCTCGAGCAGCAAATCGCCGTCGATCGGAACAACGGCGGGGTGCCGTTCCTGGTCGTCGGCACCGCGGGCTCGGTCGGCACCGGCGTGGTGGACCCGCTGCCGGACATCGCCGCCGTCTGCCGCCGTCACGACATCTGGTTTCACGTCGACGGCGCGTATGGCGCGCTCGCCGCGCGGGTGCCGGGAGCGCCGGACGGTCTCCGCGCGCTGAGCGATGCGGATTCCGTCGCCGTCGATCCGCACAAGTGGCTCTACGCGCCGCTCGAGGCCGGCTGTGTGCTGGTGCGGCGCCCGGAGGATCTCCTGCGCGCCTTCTCGTACCATCCGAGCTACTACCACTTCGATCACGAGGTGACCAACTACTTCGACTACGGTCCTCAGAACTCGCGTGGGTTTCGCGCCCTGAAGGTGTGGCTCGCGCTGCGCCAGGTGGGGCTGGCCGGGTATCTCGCGATGATCGGCGACGACATGCGGCTCGCCCGGCAGCTGCACGCGCTCGTGCAGCAGCATCCGGACTTCGAGGCGATGACGCAGCATCTCAGCATCACGACGTTCCGGTACGTCCCGCGCGACCTTCGGCCGGTGGCGCCAACGGCCGAGACCGAGACGTACCTGCAGCGGCTGAACCAGGAGCTGCTGACGCGCGTCGAGCGGAGCGGCGAGGCGTTCCTGTCGACGGCCACCGTCAACGGCAGATTTGCGCTCCGCGCGTGCATCGTGAACTTCCGGACGTCGCTGGCGGATATCGAGGCGCTGCTGCCGCTGCTTGCGCGGCTTGGACGCGACGCCGACCGCGCGTTGAGGGGTTGACGTGTTGCGCGGTGGTGACGTGCGCG
>DASQAX010000034.1:0-5130 GCA_035635535.1 Vicinamibacterales bacterium
CGACGATGTCGATGCGAACCCAAAGGAGGTCCATCGGGCGAACGTGCTCGAGTACACGCCCGAGGGACAGTTCGTGCGTGTCTACGCGTCGGGCATCCGCAACCCCGGCGGCGGCATCGTCGTGCATCCGCAGACGGGCGAACTGTGGGTATCGACCAATGAACGCGACGCCCTCGGCGACAACCTGGTGCCCGACTACATCACCCACGTGCAGGAAGGCGGCTTCTACGGCTGGCCGTGGTACTACATCGGCGGCCACCAGGATCCTCGGCATGCCGGCAAACACCCGGAGCTGAAGGACAAGGTGATCGTGCCCGACGTGCTGCTCCAGGCGCACAACGCGTCGCTCGGATTCACGTTCTACGGCGGCGCGCAGTTTCCCGCCGAGTATCGCGGCGACATCTTTGCCGCGCAGCACGGATCGTGGAACAAGTCGGTGCGCACCGGTTACGAAGTCATTCGCATTCCGCTGCGCGATGGACACGCAACCGGCGAATACCAGGACTTTCTCACCGGCTTCGTGACCGCTGACGGTCAGGTGTGGGGGCGGCCGGTCGGCGTCGCCGTCGCGCAGGACGGATCGGTCATGGTCACTGACGACGGATCGAACTCGATCTGGCGGATCAGCTACATGGGCCGGTGACGCCGGCGACAGTCACTTCATGGGCTCGAGCCCGGTCTGCTTGACGATCGGCGCGGCGGCGGGGGAGGAGAGGAAGTCGATGAGCTTCCTCGCTTCCACCGGATTTTTGGCGCCGTTGGGAATCGCGGCGGAAAAGATCGTCACCTCCTGCGCGCCCTCAGGCAGCGGGCCGACGATGGTGATACCGGGCACCGGCCGAAGCTCGCTGATCTGCTGGAAGCCGATGTCGATGTCGCCCCTCGCGAGCGCGTCGCCGACACGTTCGTAGGCCTCGATCTTCTTGCTCTTCGGCCGCACCTGCTCCGCGACGCCGAGCCGCTGGAACAGCACCGTGCTGAGGTAGACGCCGCTCGCGCTGTCAGAATAGCCGACTGATTTCGCCTGCAGCAGCGTGCGCTTCAACGCATCGACCGTGCTGATGTCAGGCTTCGGCGCACCCGTGCGCACAGCCATCCCGATCAGCGAGCGCACCAGATCGAAGCGGTTGCGCGGATCGACCTTCCCTTCCTTGATCAGCGCTTCCAACCCGGGCCCCGCGAGAATGATCACGTCGATCGGCTCGCCCCGTTTGAGGCGGTTCGGGATTGCGTCGGGTGTCGCGCCCAGCGACGCGCCGAACGCGCTGATCACGTGGATGCCGGTCGCGTGCTCGAACTGCGGCGCCAGCTGTTTGTAGGCTTCGGTGAACCCGCCGGAGGTCACGACCCGGACCTCCTGCGCCGAGGCGACAGCCGCCACCAGCAGCACGGCCGCGAGGAGCACATTGATCTTGAGCGCGCGCATCGTTTTCATCATCGTCACCTGTCGATCGTTCAGGCGGACCTGACGCCTTTCACAGAGCGGTCAACTTCGCGCTCGAGCACGTCGAGCGGCACGACGCCCGTGGTCAGCACCACGTTGTGGTAGTCGCGCAGCGAGAACCGCTCGCCGAGCGCCTGCTTCGCCTTCTCGCGCAGCTCGAGCAGCTTGAGCTCGCCCATCATGTACGAGCACGCCTGGCCTGCATACACCACGTAGCGCTCGACCTCGCTCGCCTCGATGCCGTAATCGATCCCCTGCTGGCGCGTCCACTTCTTCGCGTGCATCCCCGTGTCGACGACCAGCCGCCGCGCGCGGAACAGCTCGTAATCGAGCTGCCCGAGCCGCCCTTCGACGTCGTCGCCGTACCACCCGCTCTCGGCCGCGAGCCGCTCGGCATAGAGGCCCCACCCTTCGACGATCGCCGAGATGCCGCCGAACAGCCCGCTCTGCCGGAACCGCGGCAGCTGCTTGTTCTCGGTCTGCAGCGCGATGTGGAAGTGATGGCCGGGCACGGTCTCGTGGTAGACGATGCTGCGCAGGCCGAACCTGGTCATCATCTCGACGCGCCGCGGGAACTGGAACGTCCCCGGACGCGAGCCGTCCGGCGCGGGACCGTTGTAATTGGCGGCCGCGTTCGCCTCGCGGAACGCCGGGAACGGCCGCGCGACGACCGGCGACGTCGGCCGGCGATCGAAGAGCAGCGCCGCGCGCCGCTCCGCGTCCCGGATGATGCCGTCGATGTCCTTCATGATCTGCTCGCGGCTCTGCTCGGAGCGCGGGTTCGGATACTGCATGTCGAGCTTCAGCTTCGCGATTCGATCCTTGACCGTCCCGTCGGTGCGTCCGATCTGGCGAAGCAGGCGATCCATCTCGGCTTCGAGGCGGCTCACCTGCATCAACCCGATCTCGTGAATGTCGTTCGCCGTCCGCGGCGTCGTCGTGAAGTACCGGAGGAAGTAGGCGTAGGCGTCGGGCCCTCCCGGCAGCCGCCACAACCCTGCGTCGTCTGTGGCCTGCGCCACCTGTCCTTCGAGCAGCTCGACGGCGCGTTTCCACGCCGGATAGATCTCCGCGACGAGAATCTTCTCCGCGTCGGCCTGCAGCTGCTGCCGCCGCGCCGGCGCGAGCGACCGGATGGCGGACAGCCGATCGGCGAAGGTCGCCACGAACGGGTTCTGCGCGGGGCGCATGTCCGCGAACGCGCGCATCTGCCTGGTCGTGGCGGCGAGGATGAACCGCGGCGGGACGACCTTCCTGTCCCCCAGGCGCCGGGCTTCCTCGGTCGATTCGTCCATGCGCATGGCCACCTGGGGAAGGGTCGCCACGTAGTTCTCCGCGTCGCGCTCGGTCTGCACCGTCCGGCGAATCGTGAAGCTGTCGACGAGCGTGACGTTGGCGCCGTTCATCTGCTCGAGCGGGAACGTGAAGTCGAGGAACGGCTCGCTCTCGACGATGGCCGCCAGCTGCCACTGCAGCAGGTCGGCGGAGACGCGCAGCACGTCGGAGAGGCCGCTGCGGTCGAAGCGCCCCAGCTCGACGAGACCCGTGCGTGCCCGGCGGATCCGATCGCGCCGCCATTCGATGGTCCGCGGCGTCAGCTGGCGCTCGAGCATGTCCTGCTCGTCGCCGGTGAAATACCGGTTCGACGTGGCCAGCGTCGGATCGTGGCGAACCCAGTCGTCCGTGATCTCGCGGAAGAAATCCGCGATCGTGCGGGCGCCTTGCTGCCGTGCCCCGAGCGAGCGCCGCGAGTCGAGGGGCTGCGCGTGTCCCCGTATGCCGCTGGCGATCGGCGCAACGCCGAGCGCGAGGCCGGCGGCGAGCAGTTCTCTGCGGGTCATGTCGATCCTCACCCTGCCGCGCATCATACCGCCGCGAATCGCCCGGGCGCGCGCGATCAACGAAATGGCGGATGAGCTTTTCGCTTGTCTGCGGCGACGAGCCGGGGTGGACCGAGCTCGGAAATCCGATAGCCACGAGGGTAGGTCCGGTTCCGGCTGTCGGTGAAGAAGTGCGGCGCGCGCCGGGCGGGCAGCCACCGGACGAAGCGGCCGCGCAGCGTCAACGCCGCGCGCAGCAGCGGACGCGTCAGCGGCAGCGGCCGCGGGAAGCCGAACGCGGCAATCATCGGGTCGTCCAGCATCGCGTAGATGCTGTAGCGGACGATGGGGGTGAAGACGCGCGGGAACCACGCGGCGAAGAGATCCCGCGTGGACGCGCCGATGCGGTGGTTGGTCTCCGCGAACCGGAATTGCGCGCGCTCGTACGCGCGGCTCCACGCCTCGAACGCGTCGTACGACGCGGGGATGTTGGTGATGCCCATCCGCGTGCCGATTTCGCGCCAGAACCAGTAGTACCCGAGGCGCTCGTTGAGCGCCGTCGGCCGCCAGCCGAACTGGTCGATCCAGCGGATCGGCTCGAAGATAAAGGTGGCGAGCACGTAGAGGAAATCGTCGTTCGCGATCTTGAAGTGGCCGTGCGCCCAGTTCATCCGGTCGAGCGCTTCCCTCCCGCGGCCCCTCTCGTATCCCCACTTGCACATCTCGGCGACGATGAGCGAGGTGTCGTCGTATCGCTGCTGCGTGCGCTCGCGGAACTCGCCCGTCCGATCGAGCAGCGCCGAGATGCTCGGCACGCAGTAGGTGCGGTAGAGCGCGATCTCGAGCGCCCGGATTGAGTCCCACGGAAAGTCATAGCCAAACGACAGATGCACGATCCGTTGGTGGTCGCGCTCGGGATCGAGCCGCTCGATCTCGTAGAGAATGTCGAACCGCCGTGCCACGCGCGCATTCTAGGACACGCCGCTACACTATTGCCATGCATCGATGGCCCCTCGACTCGCTGCGTTCGCCCCTCGACTCGCTGCGCTCGCTCGGGGCTGCGCTCGTGGGTGCGCTCGTAGCGCTTGTTCTACTTCCGCCAGTCGCCGCGGCGCAAACCAACCCGGCCGCCCAGAGCGCGCAGCTGTGGCGACTGCAGCACGAGCGCGCCATCCTCGACGAGCTCATGACGCTCCTCGCGGTGCCGAACGTCTCGAGCGACAAGCCTAACATTCAGCGTAACGCGGAGCTCATCGCGAAGATGATCGAGGCGCGCGGCCTCATCCCGAAGCTGGCGTCGGTGCCTGGCGGCAACCCGGTTGTCGTCACTGAAATCCGTACGCCCGGTGCGACGCGGACGATCGGCCTCTACGCGCATTACGACGGCCAGCCGCTCGACCCGAAGGAATGGGCGTCGCCGCCGTTCGAGCCCGTGCTGCGCACCCGGCCCGTCGAGGATGGCGGCATGCCCATTCCGCTGCCGGCCGCCGGCGCACGGATCGATCCCGAGTGGCGGCTCTACGCGCGCGGCGCGGGCGACGACAAGGCGCCGATCGTGGCGATGCTCACCGCGCTCGACGCCATCCGTTCGGTGGGCATCCGCATGAACTCGAACGTCAAGCTCGCCTTCGAGGGGGAAGAAGAAATCGAGTCACCGAATCTCGAAAAGACGATTGCCGCCAACAAGGACCTGTTCGCGGCCGACGTGTGGCTGATCTGTGACGGGCCGGTCTACCAGACACGACAACAGTCGCTCATCTTCGGCGCGCGCGGCGTCACCAGGTTCGAGATCACGGTTTATGGGCCTCGCAACGAGCTGCACAGCGGCCATTACGGCAACTGGGCGCCGAACCCGGCTCTGGAGCT
>DASQAX010000035.1:0-6579 GCA_035635535.1 Vicinamibacterales bacterium
CGGCAAGCTCGCGGACATCATCCTGCTCGATGGCGACCCGACGAAGAACATCTACGAGATGCTGAAGACGAAGGTCGTGCTGAAGGAAGGCAAAATCGTCGTCGACAAGCGGCCGCCGCCACCGGCGGCGACGGGACGTCCGCGTTCGACCCGCTGACCGCTCGACCCCGCCAGGCTGTTCCCAATTGCCGCAATCGTAAGCCGCCGCTGCCTGCATCGAGGTACACATTCATGGCGTCAACACCCATTCCTGTTGCCACGCTCACAGCCACTGGCGGCGTGCCTGAAGTCGAGATCGTGGTCGGTCACCTCCACCGCGCCGACTATCAGCTGCTGCTGTTCGACACGCACGGCGCCAACCCGGTCGGCGTCGGTTCCGCGGACGGCAAGGGAAAGACCGGCGACCAGGTTCCCGATCGGTTTCCGCTCGCCCTTCCCCTCGCCGATCTGCATCGCCGAACGCTGTTCTGGCAGGCGGGGATCGTGTCGTTCGTTCCCGAAGGCGATTCGGAGCCCTTCTCCGTGACCGTGCGCGTGCTGCAGGACGGCAACATCGTGGGCCTCGGCGGCGGCTCCGGCGTGATGAACCGGCCGCACGCATCGGGGATGTTCCACCTCAAGGTGCAGTGATGAAGACGGTGCTTCTCACGGCACTCATGCTCGTCGCCGCCGCAGGTTCGGCTGTCGCGCAGCAGCCGCCGGCCGCCGCCGGCGCGCAGACGCCTTCGCTTGGCGGCCTCCTGAGCGGTGTGATCCCCCCGGAGGTGTCGGGGTTCAGCATGAACATCGGCGAGGAGCTCAAGAAGGTCAGGGCGGCGATGGTCGACCTTTCGGTACCCGATTCGCCGGCGTTCACCGTACTCGGCCTGACGCCGGAGGAGGTGGCGCGTCCAACGACTGCGCGCAAGCTGGCGACGTCGTTGCTGAATGGCGTCGATCGAAATGGCGTGCTTCAGACCGGTGTCGCCATCGACACCCTGCCGTACCTCGCGCTGGCGGGGCAGCTCCTGACGCTGGACGACTACCGGAAGCCCTCGAACTACGCGCTGCGGTTTCTGGCGCGTGCGCAGGTATCGGTCGGCACCGCGAAGGCATCGGATGTCAACGACAAGGCGATGCGAATTGGTCTTGGCGTGAGGATGACGGTGTTCGATCGCGGCGATCCGCGGACCGACGCCGCGCTCGACCAGTGTTTCGACGATCGTCCGGGCCTGCCGGCGGCGCCGCAGTTCGTCCCCCCGCCGCCCCCGGACACGCCCGGAGAAATCGCGGAGTGGATGCAGGACGTCGAACGCGGACGCCAGGCGCTGCAGACATTTCAGGCCGACGTCGATTCCTACGTCACCCGTGTGACCGCATCCGTCGCCGACTGCCGCGAGCAGGCGAGGATACGGAACTGGAACGCGTCGAAATTGATCGTTGCGGTGGCGCCGACCTGGACGAGCCCGAGCGGCTCGAGCGACGACCTCGGCCGCAGCGGCTCCGGCATCTGGGGGACGCTCGCCTACGGGTTCGAGCACGTGCCGGGGCTGCAGCGCAACGCGCAGCTGCTGGCTCACGCACGGTGGCGCGGCGATGAACCTGTGCCGACGGCGAAGGATCCGAACGTGTTCGAGCCGCGCGACTCGCGGCTGCTCGGCGTGCAGCTTCGGGCCGGAACGGCCAATGCGACCATCGCCGGGGAGGGGATCGACGAGCGCGTGACGCCGCCGTCGGGCGCCGCGACGACCACGCGACGCTATTCAATCGGATTCGAGCGCCGGGTCGCCGATAACCTCTGGCTCGGGGTGGCGATGGGGAGCGGCAAGTCGCCGGCGGCCGGGCAGAAGAAGGGTGCGTTCGTGCTCTCGTCGCTGAAGTGGGGATTTGCCGAAGGACCATCGCTGAAGATGGAGTAGCGGGGGACCGGTTGCGCCTTTCTGAGCACCAGCCTGACCTCGGACTATGCTGAGCCGTGCCTCGCTACCGGTTCGGCGACTTCACGCTCTCTCCCCGGCGGCGTCTTCTGAGCTGCCGCGGCGAGGAGCGGCCGCTCATCCCGCGCTATTTCGACCTGCTGGTGTTCCTCGTCGAGCGGCGCCACGAGGCCGTCCACCGCCGCGACATCTTCGACCGCGTCTGGAACGACGTGATCGTCTCCGACAGCGCGCTCAGCCAGGCGATTCGCACCATCCGCCGCACGCTCGGCGACGACCCGCGCGAGCCACGCTTCATTCGCACCGTGTCGCGCCACGGATACCGGTTCGTCTTTCCCGAGGTCGTCCAGGAAGAAGACGACAGCGCGTCGCCACCGACGCTGTCCCCGCCTGAATCGCCGGCGGCTGCGGCTGGGCCCGCGGATCCGTTCGAGCCGCTGCTGCGGCGCGTCACGGATGTCGCTCGTACCGTGGACGAGGAAGAAGAGCAGCGCGAAGCCGCAGAACTGCTGCACGCGCTCGGAACCGTCGAAGCGCTGCGGCGGCTGGATCGGCTGCCGCGCCATGCGTTCGCCCGCGCGCTGCTGCGCGACACGCGCTGGGACGTCGCGGGTGCGGGAGCGGTGCCCATTCTCGGCGAGCCCGCGCCCGTCGCGGTCGCGCAGGCACTGGTCGGCCTGCGGCTTCGCCGCGCGGGACGCATTGCCGCGGCGCGCTGGGCCGGCGCGTCGATCGGCGGCGGTCTCGCCGGCGCCGTTGCCGGGACCCTCGGCGGCTTGATCCTGTCCGCCGCGCCGGGCAGCGCGGCGCCCGTCGATGTCGCCGCCGTGCTCGCGGTGATTGGCGGTGCATGCGGCGCCGTCGGCGGGGCCGGTGTCGGCGCGGGACTCGCTGCCGCGGAAGCGATCGCGCGCTCGCAGCGGACGCTGTCGCTCGTCGCCGGCGGCGCGCTTGGCGGCGGCATCGCGGGCGCCGTGGCGCAGCTGCTCGGCCGATGGAGCCTCGAGGCCCTGGTCGGGCTTCACGTGCCGATAGGCGGAGCCCTCGAGGGTTTCGTCATCGGCGCCGCGGCCGGCCTCGCGTACGGCGTGGCGACCTCTCGCGCGGAGGGTGGAGTGGCAGCCCCGCGTGGACGCCGCCGCTGGGGCGTCGCGCTGCTCGTGGCCGCTGCCTGTGGCGCGGCGGCGCTGGGCCTGGCAGTTGCCGCCCGTCCGCTCGTCGGCGGCACCCTTCACCTCATTGCGCAGGCGTCGCAGGGCGCGCAGGTGACGCTCGCGCCCATCGCCGCGCTCGTGGGCGAACCCGACTTCGGCCCGGCCACGCGCGCGCTGATCGGAACGGGTGAGGGCGCGATCTTTGGCCTGGGCCTGGCCCTTGGACTGACGCGGCGGCCGTAATCATCAACATCTCACCGAACGCTCACGCCGCGCTCAAGACTCGGGCGCGCGAACCGCCGATGCTCCTGAGGGGGCAGGTGGACACCCTGCCACCCGATGGAGGGCCACCAATGGAAACACTCGCGTCCACGCAAACCTGTTCGCACACCCGACTCGCGATCACCAGCACCAGGCCGACCGAATTCATCGACCTGACGGCACGCATCCAGTCGCTGGTCATCGACTCGGGCATCGAGCTCGGCTTCGTCAATATCCAGACGCTTCATACCACCACGGCCATCGTGGTCAACGAGGGAGAACCTCTGTTGCTGTCGGACTTCGCGGCGCTGCTCGAGGAGGCGGCCCCGCGCGACCGGCATTACCGGCACGACGACCTGATCGCGCGCACCGTCAACATCACCGCCGAAGAGCGCGTCAACGGCCACGCGCACTGCCGGGCGCTGCTGCTTCCCACGTCCGCGTACCTGAACATATGCGCGGGCACGCTGATGCTCGGGATGTGGCAGCGCGTGTTCCTGGTGGAGCTCGACGGGCCACGCGTCCGTCACATCTCGGTGCTGATTGCAGGCGAAGGCCGGCGATGAAGGCGCAGTGCGGACGCCTCCACGCGCGTCGTGGATCGTCACGACATATGGGGACCGCCTTCGAAACACGCCGGTAGATTGGGCGTTGAAGCCGGCACGCGCGAGCGGCGTTCACCTTGCACGAATGCGGCGCGGGACACAGAACCGCAATGCATGCCGTGCTCGCGCTCTTCGTGATGGCGTTGCCGATTGGCGCTCCCCGCAGCGCGACTGACGCCCAGTGCGTCGACAATCAGCTGACGGTCACGGCGCAGATCCACGACTACTGGCATGTGTCGCGCGAATCGCTCGCGGGCGCGAGCGACGTGGTCGCGCGCTTGTACGAGAGGATCGGCGTGCGCATCGACTGGTACCCGACGGTGAAGAAAGACGTGCGCCACCCGGGCTCCGCCGTCGGCCGCGAGCCGTCACGCGTGCCGGTCGCGAAGCTGACGGTGATCGTGCTGACGCCGGAGATGGCCGCGCGCGCGCACATCCAGGACGACGTCCTCGGCTTCGCGGCGGTGCCGGAGGAAGGCATGGGGCGCATCGCGTACGTGATCTACGACCGCGTGCAGCGGATTGCCGCGGGACATGGAGCGGACGAGGTCGGCCTGCTGGGATCGGTGATGGCGCACGAGATCAGCCACCTGCTGCTCGGCCGCGGCTCGCACGTGGGCGGCGGCCTGATGAAGGACCACTGGAATCACCTCGACGTCCGGCAGCTCGCGAGCCTGAAGCTGGAGTTCTCGGAATCGCAGGCCGACCATATCCGCCGCACGATCGAAGGCGACTCGCGCTCGACCACTGTGCTCGCGCGCGACGCGGCCGCGAGTCCGATGGAAGCGTGTCTCGCGCGACGCCCGGTGGATTCCGCTCTCGAGCCCGCACCTTAGCGGCCCGCAGCGGCCGCCTCGATGGCTTCCGCGTAGGCCTTCTCGGCTGCCGAGCCGGCATAAGGCCGCGGTTGACAACACCGTCTGCACGGTTTCACAACAACTGGGAGAGCGGCATCGCCGCTCTTCCTCTTCTGATGATAGAAGGGGCTCTCGCAGCGTCCCCCCGGTTGCGAGCTACGGACTGTTGTGAACGTAGACGCGTCTCCGGGCCGAATCCTGATTGCCGACGGACATCCGATCTCCCGGGATGGACTCAGGCGGCTTCTCGAAACCGAGGCCGACTTCCAAGTGGTCGGCGACGCCGGCGACGTGGCCGGCACGCTGCAACTCGTCCGGCGGCTCGAGCCGGATGTGCTCCTGCTCGATCTCGCGATGACGCGATTGGGACGCTCCGACGTCCTGCGGGCGCTTGCTGCGGTCTCCGGGCTCCCGCGAACAGTCCTCCTCGCCGACGGCATCGCGCAGGAGGAACTGATTACCGTCCTCCGCCTCGGCGTTCGCGGCGTCGTCCTTCGAGAGGCCACGACGAAGCTGCTGTGCGACAGCATCCGTTCGGTCCTCCGGGATCAGTACGTGCTCGGGCCGGAGCAGGTGCGCGACCTGGTACGCGCCATGGTCGGGTCCGGGGACGCGAGCGTCCCCAGCCGTAACCCGTTCCGCCTCACCCGCCGGCAGCTCGACATCGTCGCGGCGGTTGCCATCGGCGAGACCAACAAGGAAGTCGCGCGACACTTTTCAATCAGCGAGGAGACGGTCAAGCGACACCTGTCGAGCATCTTCGACAAGCTGGGCGTGTTCTCGCGGCTGGAGCTGGCAATCTTCGCGCTCAATCACGGTCTCATCGACAGCGACGCGTCGTGACCCCCGGGCGCCTCATCGACCGTGTCCCTCTCCGCCCATCCGTCCGCTATACTGCGGCGACCTCTCAAGCCACCCACGATGGACGATCCTTCCGGTTTCTCCGTGTGTGTCGTCGAGACCGACGCGCCCCGATGACGCTGCGGAAGCGACTCACGTTCGCCGCGCAGTTCCTGATGTCCGCCGGCCTCCTGTTCCTGTTGTTCCGCGGCCTGGATCTGACCGCGCTGCGCTCGCTGTTCGCGACGATGCCGCTCTGGTTCTACCTGACGTCGCTGGCGGCGGTCATGGCCGGCCAGGTGCTGTACGCGTGGCGCTGGAAGCAGGTGCTTGCCGCGTCGGGCGTGCCGGTCACGGTCGCGACCGCCGTGCAGCAGTACTTCATCGGCATCTTCCTGAACAACTTCTTCCCGTCCACCGTGGGCGGCGACATGGCGAAGGTCTACTACCTCGGACGCCACCACGGCTACCGGCCGATCGCCGCGTCCATCGTCCTCGATCGGCTGTTGAGCATCGGCCTGCTCGCGGTGCTGGCGACGGCGATGTACTGGATCGCGCCCGACCCCTCGCCGCGGCTTGCCGCCACCCGCGCGATCATCACCGCGATCGCGGTGTGCCTGGTCGGCGGGCTCGTGCTCGCGGCGCGCGGGACCGGCGGCCTTCCGCAGCGGCTCTCGCGCTTCGGCACGCTGGCGGTCGGCCTGGCGGAACGCGCGCAGCGGTTTCGCTACGACATGGCCGCGGCCGCGCGCCGGCCGCAGGTGGTCGCCCAGTCGGCCGCGGTCGTCGCCACGTATTTCTTCGTGCTCACGGCGGTCTACCGCGCGTTCCTGCTGATCAACACGAGCGCGCACCCGCCGTACCTGACGCTGCTCACGGCCGTGACGACCGCGTCGCTGCTCAGCAACATCCCGGTCTCTGTCAACGGGCTGGGACTGCGCGAACA
>DASQAX010000036.1:0-5034 GCA_035635535.1 Vicinamibacterales bacterium
GACATCGCCACGCGCCGCGACGGCGTGGCCGACCGCCACGAATTCCACGACAAGGGCGCGCTCGTGCGCGCCGAGCAGGACACCAACGGCGACGGCCGCATCGACCAGTGGCAGCGCTTCGACGGCGGCAAGCTGCGAGAGCTTCTCGTCGACACGTCGCGCGCGGCGGGTCGTCCGGACACGCGGCTCGTGTACGAGGCCGACGGCTCGTTGCAGCGCGTCGAGTCCGACATCGCTCCCAGTAAATAGCATGCTCGACTACGCCCTCCGGCGCGCGCTCGTCGTCCTCATCGTCGTGACGGCCGCCGCCGTTCCGTCGTCAGCGCTCGCGCAGACGTCTTCGGGGCAGGGCCGGTTCATTACCGGTCCGCTCACGTGGACCCCGACATTCCAGCTTCGCGAGGCCGGCGTCGACTCGAACGTGTTCAACACGCCGCTCGACCCGAAGGAGGACGTCACCGCCGGCGCGGTGTCGCAGGTCAGCTCGCTGCTGACGCTGGGCATCTTCGAGGCGACGACGACGGGCAGCCTCGAGTACCTCTATTTCGATCGCTATTCACACGAGCGCGGGTTCAACCGCCGGGTGGCGACGCACCTGGAATTTCCGCTGACCCGCTTCAGCCCGGACGTGACGGTGGCGTGGAACCGCGTCAAGGAGCGGTCGGGGAACGAAATCGACACGCGGACCCCGCGAACGGATTTCTCGTACGCGGCCGGCATCCAGACGCGCATCGGCACGCGCCTGGGGATCACGGCGACCGCCGGCCAGCAGAAACAGACCTACGAGGAAGGGTTCGCCTTCCACGACGTCGAGATCGCGCAGCAGTTGAACCGTGAGTCCACGCTCGGCACCCTGACCGGACGCGTGACCGTCACGCCGCTGACCGTCTTCGAAGCGATGGCCACGGTGGGGCGCGACAAATTTCCGTTCAGGCCGGACGCGGATACCGACAACCTGCGGCTCGACGCGGGCTTCGAGTTCGCCCCCGACGCGGTCATCCGCGGACGGGCGTCGGTCGGCTATCACTCGATGCAGCCGCATCGCAGCGTCTCGAACGCCGTCGCCGCGAATTTTGCGGGCGTCACCTCGTCGGTCGATCTCTCGTATACGCTCCTCGAGCGGACGCGGTTCACGGGCCGGTTCTCGCGCGACTCGAGCTACTCGATCGACGCGAACCAGCCGTATTACGTGTCGACCGGCCGCTCGGTGGACGTCCTCCAGACCCTCTTCGGACCGGTCGATCTGACGGTGCGCGCCGCCCGGGAAAAGCTGGATTACGCCACGACCGACCTGGAGGCGGCGCACGCCGATTTCGCGGATACTTTCGGGGGCGGACTGTCCATCAGGGTGGGGCCCAAAGCGGTCATTGCGCTGCTGTACGACAGCAGCGAACGCCGATCCCCGCGTGGCCCTGAATTTGGATATCAACGCCGACGTATCTACACGACTGTCACATACGGGTTCTGAAATTGAAGGCTGACATGAAGAAGCTACTCACGTCATCGTGCGCCCTCGTCGCGCTGCTCGCTGCGTCGCTGGCGGCGGCGCAAACCGCGCCCGCGCAAACCGCGCCCGCCGCGGGTACGCAGGCGCCCGCGCCAGCTTCGACGCAGGCGGCCGCCAACCGGCCGTCGGACTACGTCGTCGGACCGACGGACGTGCTGAAGGTGACCGTCTACGACGAGCCGACGATGTCGGGCACGTATCGCGTGGACACCGACGGCAGCTTCCAGTACCCGATGCTCGGCCGCGTGGCCGCCTCCGGCATGCGCGTCCGCGACATCGAGCAGATGCTGAAGACGAAGCTCGAAGACGGCTTCATCCGGCGCGCGCAGGTGACCGTCGACGTCGATCAGTTCCGCAGCCGCAGCGTGTTCATCGTCGGCGAGGTGCGGTCGCCCGGCAAGTATCCGATGACCGGGCAGATGTCGCTCATCGAAGCGCTCGCCGCGGCCGGTTCCACGACGCCGACCGCGAGCAGCGAGGTGTTGATCCTGCGTCCGCGCGATCCGGTCTCCGCGCAGCCGCTGACGCCCGACCAGGTCGACCAGACCAACGTCAAGCGCATCAGCCTCGGCGACCTGCAGCTTGGCCGGCTGTCGGAAAACGTGAGCCTGATGGAGGGCGACACGATCTTCGTGCCGAAGGCGGAGAAGTTCTTCATCACGGGGCAGGTGCGGAACCCCGGCGCGTACACCTTCGAGCGCGGTCTCACCGTGTTGCAGGCGATTTCGCTCGCGGGCGGTCTCACGGACAAGGGCTCGAACCGGCGCATCAAGGTGATCCGGACCGTCAAGGGCAAGAAGGGCCAGCAGAACATCGACCTGGCCGACGCGATTCAGCCTGGCGACACGCTCCTGGTGCCGCAACGGCTTCTGTAGCGGCCGGCAGGTATCAGGTCTCACGGCCTGAAACCTGTTACCTGACACCTGATACCAAACCTGAAACCGATATGTGCGGGATAGGTGGCGCGTTCAGCTGGTCGGAGGCCAGCGCGTTCGACGCCACACGTACGGCCGCCGATCTCTGCGCGGCGCTCGCGCATCGCGGCCCCGACGGCGAAGGGACGTTCACCGATCGCGGGCTGCTCTTCGTCCACCGCCGCCTCGCGATCATCGATCGCACGCCCGGCGGCCGCCAGCCGATGACGACGCCGGACGGCCGCTACGCCATCGTGTACAACGGCGAGATCTACAACTACCGCGAGCTCCGCGCCGATCTGGAGCGAGCCGGGGTCCGTTTCGCCTCCGCCTCCGACACCGAAGTGCTGCTGGCGCTCATCGTCCGCGACGGCATCGCGGCGCTGAGCCGCGCGCGTGGGATGTTTGCGCTGGCGCTGTGGGACGGGGTCGCGCGCACGCTGACCGTCGCGCGAGACCGCTTCGGCATCAAGCCGCTGTACGTCGCCGCGCGGGACGGCCGCGTGGCGTTCGCGTCGGAGATCGCGGCGCTGCGGCGCGCGTCGCTCGTCGATCGCGACGTATCGCCCGCCGGGGTGCTCGCATTTCTCGCGTGGAGCTATGTCCCCGCGCCGCTGACATGGCTGCGCGGCGTCGAAAGCCTCGCGCCCGGGACGTGGAAGCGGTGGCACGACGGCGGCCGCGAGGAAGGCGGGACGTTCGCGGACTTCACCACCGTCTACGACGGCGAGGCGGCGATCGGCGAGGACGAGCTGCGCGCGCGCACGCAGGAGGCGCTCCGTGACACCGTCGCCGCGCACATGGTGGCAGACGTGCCCGTCGGCATCTTCCTGTCGGGTGGCATCGACTCGGCGGCAGTCGTCGCCAGCGCCCGCGCGACCGTCACCGGCGAGCTTCACACCTACACCGTCGCGGGCGACGTCCCGTCGATGTCCGAGCTCGAGGCCGCGCGCCGGGTCGCGACGTCGTTCGAGACGAGGCACCACGAGCTGATGATCGGCGCGGCGGCCATCGAACGCGCGCTCCCCGCCATCGTGCGGCGGCTCGACGCGCCGAGCGCCGACGCCATCAACTCGTATTTCGTGTCGCAGGCCGTGGCCGCGACGCGCGTGAAGGCCGTATTGTCGGGCGTCGGCGGCGACGAGATGTTCGGCGGCTACCCGAGCTTCCAGCGCATTCCGTCCGCGATTCGCACCGCGAAATGGCTCGCGCCCGTTCTCCCGGTCACCGTGCTCGCGGCGTCGGCGCTGCCGGACTGGCGCGCGCGGAAGCTGCAGCATTTCGCCGGCGCGCCGGACGTCACGTCCGCCTATCGCGCGGTGCGCGGCACCTTCATGCCCGAGGAGTGGGCGGGCCTGCTCGGTCCGGCGTTCGAAGGAGAAGCGGGGCGTATCGCGCGTGACACGCTCGCGCAGGTCGAAGCGCGGACCTTCCGGGACGGCGCCGCGGAGACGCCGACGGCGTCGGTGTCGCGGATGGAGACGTCCGGTTATCTGCAGGGGCAGCTGCTGCGCGACATCGACGCGGTCTCGATGGCGCATGGGCTCGAGGTGCGCGTGCCGTTCGTGGATCATCGGCTCGCCGGAACCATCTGGCCCGCGCTCGGGCATCATCCGCACCTGCTCGAGGGCAAGCGGCTCCTGCACGAAAGCGTTCCGAAGATGCCGGAGGCGGCGGCAAGCGGTCCAAAGCGCGGCTTCACGCTGCCGTTCGACACGTGGATGCGCGGCGGCCTGCGCGAGACCTCGCTGCGCGGCATCGAATCGGCCGTGGCGCTCGGCTGGGTGAACGCGCGCGCGGCCGCGGCGGTCTGGGGCGATTGGCAGCGCGGCCGGGCGCACTGGTCGCGCGCGTGGGCCCTGTCGGTTCTCGGGCAGTTCCTGCAGGAGGCCGCGTGACCGCGCATCCGTCCCCGCTGCCGGTGACGCACATCCGTCCCGGCGCCCGCGCGATGTCGTTCACGCTCGACGAGGTGTGGCACGCCCGCGAGCTGCTCTACTTCCTCGTGTGGCGCGACATCAAGGTGCGCTACAAGCAGACCGCGCTCGGCATCGCCTGGAGCGTGCTGCAGCCGTTCCTGACGATGGTCGTGTTCACGATCTTCTTCGGCAGGCTGGCGAAAATGCCCTCGGACGGCGTGCCCTATCCGCTGTTCTCGCTCGCCGCGCTCGTGCCGTGGACGTACTTCGCGACCGCTGCCTCCAACGGCGCCGCGTCGCTCGTCGGCAACCAGCACCTCATCGCCAAGGTGTACTTCCCACGCGTCCTCGTGCCGCTTGCGGCGGTGCTGATGCCGGCGGTCGATCTCGCGGTGTCGTTCGGCATGCTGGTGGTGCTGATGGCGTGGTATCACGTCGTGCCGACGGCCGCCATCGCCGCGCTGCCGCTCTACGCCGGGCTCGGGATCCTCACCGCCCTGGCGATCACGCTCTGGACCTCCGCGTTGAGCGTTCGCTACCGCGACGCTCGCTACGTGCTTCCGTTCGTGATCCAGATCTGGCTGTTCATCTCGCCCGTCGCGTATCCGGCCTCGATGGTTCCGGCACGCTGGCGGCTGCTGTACGCGCTGAATCCGATGGCGACCGTCGTCGAGGGGTTCAGGAACTCGCTGCT
>DASQAX010000037.1:0-4538 GCA_035635535.1 Vicinamibacterales bacterium
CGAACGGCAACACGAACGGAGGGCCGCGCATCACCTTCACCGGCTTCCTGATCACCGGCAACCAGAACTATCCGCGCAGCATCGACCAGGACGTCTGGAGCGTGCGCGACGATTTCACGTACGCGTTCAGCGCGAAAGGGCGTCACGACCTGCGGACCGGCGGCGAGGTGCTCTCCCGGAAACAGCTCTCGAACAACTGCCGGCAGTGCATGGGTTTGATCGACGCGCGGGGCGGCCCCCTTCCGGCCAACCTCCCGGCGCTCTTTCCCGATGCGTTCAACGTGGACACGTGGAACCTGGCGGCGCTCTCCTCGATCACGCGGAGCTACACGATCGGCGTCGGCGACTTCAGGGTCATGCAGGACTCGAGGAAGATTGCGGCCTGGGCGCAGGACGACTGGCAGATCAGCAATCGCCTGACGCTGAACCTCGGCGTCAGGTATGACCTGGGCATCGGCATGTTTGCCAACGACATCACCTTCCCGCCCTTCCAGGAGGCCGGGCGTCCCGACGACAAGAACAACGTGCAGCCGCGGGTCGGGTTTGCCTACACGCTGAACAGTCGAACGGTCATACGCGGCGGGACAGGTGTGTACTTCGGCGACGCGCTCGGCGCCGATCAGGGGTCGGCGATCGGCAACCGCCAGATTACGTTGATTCGGTACGAGAACGACGGCCGGCCCGATTTCACGGCGAACCCGACCAACGGCCGCCCGGTGCCGACCTTCGATCAGGCGATTCCGCTGTACTGCGACGCGAACAACAACGCGCCCGGATGTCTCATTCGCGACGTGCGGGAGTTCACGGGCCTGCCGGAGTACATCCAGCTGCCGCGCACCTGGCAATCGTCCATCGGCTTCCAGCGCCAGTTCGGCCAGACGATTGCGGTCGAGGCCGATTACGTCTACAGCCAGGGGCGGCACGAGAAGGACGTCATCGACAACATCAACCTGCTCTTCGATCCCGCCACCGGCGCCAATCTCGATTTCAGGATCCGCAGCAATCGCCCGTACCCGAACTGGGGCGTCATCTCGATGAACACGCATACCGGCCGCTCGGCCTACCATGGCCTGCTCACCGGTTTGACGAAGCGGTTCAGCCATCGCTGGCAGGCGTCCGCGACCTATGCGCTGTCGGGCCTCTGGGCCGCCGAGTCGCGGCCATTCAGCGGCCTGCACATCGTCTCGTTCCCCACGGTTCCCGATCTTGGCGGGGAGTGGGGTCTCTCGCAGGACGATCAACGCCACCGGGCGGTCTTCAACGGCATCTGGCAGGTGGGCCGCGGCTTCCAGTTGAGCGGCCTGCACTATCTCGGCGCCGGCAATCGGAGGTCTGGCAACTACGGCGGCGATTCTCGCAACACCGGATCCACCTTCAGCGGCCGGCTGCGCCCGAATGGCACGATCGTCCCGCTGAACTCGATCATTGCGCCGCCGCAGAATCGGACGGACCTGCGGCTGCAGCAGCGGATCTCGGTGCACCGTCTCTCGGTCGATGGCATCGCGGAGATCTTCAACATCTTCAACCGGCCGAATTGGGATATCGGCACACAGGAGAGCACCACATCGCAGTACCTGCAGCACGTGAACGCGCAATACCGTTCGGCGCAGGTGGGTTTCCGCCTGACGTTCTGATCCGCGAGTGCCGGGTCCGCAGCGCCGTGGTATTCACTGGCGCTGCGGGACCCGGCCCACGTACCCCTCGAACGCGGACCCGCCTTCCTACTCCGTACGTGGGGCGGGTTCCGCGGAGAACCGGCGCCCTTCGAACGCGGACCCGCCTTCCTAGATTCCTCGACTACGACGCCGGTGGAATGCCGACATACTTCGCGCGCGGGCGGATCAGCTGGCCGGTCGCGTACTGCTCGATGGCGTGTCCGAGCCAGCCGACGGTCCGTCCGATCGCGAACAGCGTGAACGGCGATCCCGCTGGCAGATTGAGCACGCGGGCCGTCGCGGCCAGCCCGAAATCGATGTTCGGATATTGGCCGGTAGTGTCGGCCGCCGCCCGGGCAAATTCCTTGACGAACCGGTATTCAGCGGATTTGCCGTAGCGCTCGCCCAACAGGTCCAGCAACAGTCGCGCGCGTGGATCGCCTTCGCGGTACAGCGGGTGTCCGAAGCCGTCGATCGGCTCGCCGCGGCGCAGCCGCGCGCTCACCGCCGCCCGCAGCGGGCGCGCCTGCCGCAGCGATGCGAGCATCGACTCGGCGCGTATGCTGGCGCCGCCATGCTTCGGCCCTTCGAGCGCCGCGAGCCCCGCGATGACGACGGCATAGGGATGAGAGGCGGAGGAGGCGACGCATCGCGCGGTGAACGAGGAGACGTTCAACTCGTGATCGGCGCACAGCACGAGGGCCGCGCGCACGACGTCGGCGCCACGGGCGCCGGTCTTCCACGCCCGCGCGAGCGCGGCGTCGATCGTGCGGTTGCCGGGGTCGGCGCCGATGGCCGCCTGCGTGAGGAGGCGCAGGATTCGGACGCCCGTTGCCGCGACGCTGGCCGGTCGCAGGTCGAAGGCGAGCGGGTCGCGTGCCGCCGCGACGGCGAGCATCGACTGCGCACGCGCCGCGAACGGCACGCCGGCCCCCGGCTGCGGGAGGCGCGCGGCCGGCGCCGGCGCACGCAGCGTGTCGAACCGTCCGGTCCAGATGAGCGCGGCGACCTCCTCGAGCGCGCGTGAGCGCGCGAGCACGGCCGCATCGAGGCCGCGGTAATACAGCCTGGCGCCGTCGATCAGCGCGATGGACGACTCGAGAATCGGCATGCCCCACTGGAGCGCGTGGGCGGCCGCCTTGTCGGGCGCGCGGCGCTCCTCGGTCCGCCGCCGCAGCCGCTCGACGTCGTCGCGTGAATAGGTCCGTTCGCGCGACGCGCCGGACGAGGCCTGCGAACGGACGAACCCCCGGCTGACATAGGCGTACAGCGTCGCGCGCGTGACGCCGAGGAGGCGGGAGGCCTCGGATGCGGAGAGCCAGGCGTCCGCGGGGCCGCGCGCCGCTGCCTTCATATTGATTGTCCAATCAACATTGACAGCATCATACATGTACAGCTACGTTCGGGCCATGACAGGCCATGGACTGGAAGGCGTCGTCGCGACCACTACGCGGCTCAGTCACGTCGACGGCGAGCGCGGCGAGCTGGTCATCGCCGGATACCCGGTGGACCAGCTGGCCGCACACGCCACGTTCGAGGAAACCACCTGGCTGCTGTGGCACGGCAGCCTGCCGGCTGCGGCGCAGCTGGAGACATTCCGCGATGCGCTCGCCGGCGTTCGGCGGCTCCCGGAGGCGACGCTCGCGCTGCTCCGCGAGTGCGCACGCCGCCAGATGCCGGCGATGGACGCGTTGCGCGTGGCCGCCGGGACGCTCTCGCTCGAATCGGACGAGGCGACGGGGATCGTCGCGCGCGT
Organism: Vicinamibacterales bacterium; assembly: GCA_035635535.1. Taxonomy (GTDB): domain Bacteria; phylum Acidobacteriota; class Vicinamibacteria; order Vicinamibacterales; family UBA2999; genus Gp6-AA40. The sequence continues at coordinate 3,412 of DASQAX010000037.1, forward strand.
GCCCGTGATCGTCGCCTTCTACTGGCGGCTGCGGCATGGCCGGGAGCCGATCCCGCCGCGACACGATCTCGGTCATGCCGCGAACTTCCTCTACATGTTGAGCGGCGACCCGCCGGATGCCGAGCGGGTCAGGGCGCTCGAGACATATCTCAATACCGTGATCGATCACGGGCTGAATGCGTCCACGTTCACGACGCGCGTGATCACGTCCACCGGATCGGATCTCGTCTCGGCCGTCGTCGGTGCGCTCGGAGCGCTCAAGGGGCCGCTTCACGGTGGCGCGCCGGGGCCGGCGCTCGACATGGTGTTCGAGATCGGCGACGCGAGCCGTGCGGAGACCGTCCTGCGCGCGAAGTTCGAGCGCGGCGAGAAGCTGATGGGCTTCGGGCATCGCGTCTACAAGGTGCGCGACCCGAGGGCCGAGGTGCTGGCCACAGCCGCCGAGCGCCTGTTCACGCGCGGCGGCGACATGGCGTTGTACACGCTGGCCCGCGCCGTGGAGGCCGAGGCGCTCCGGCTGCTCGAGGAATACAAGCCGGGGCGGCGGCTGCAGACCAACGTGGAGTTCTACACGGCGCTGCTCCTGCACGGCCTCGGCCTGGACGCCGGGCTCTTCACGCCGACGTTTGCGATCAGCCGCGTCAGCGGCTGGATCGCGCACGCGTTCGAGCAGCGCGAGGGCAACCGCATCATCCGGCCCCAGTCCGAGTACGTCGGCCCGCGTGACCGGACATGGGTCCCCCTCGCCCAGCGTGTCGCGGCGCCGGAACGGCTGTCCGGTTCGCCGGCACCAGCTGCGGCTGGTAGGTGAACACCTCGCGGCTGCGCGCGTTCACTCGGACCTTCAGCCAGTTCACGTCGTTGTTGCCGTTGGCCAGTCGGTATTACGTCTTGTTGCGCGCGTTTACCGGATTCGTATGACCGCCGTGCCGCATGTGCCGATGTGCCGCCGATTCCGCGCGTCCTGTGCGTTTCGCACGGGTACTCCGCTTGCAAACCGCATTGCCGCCCTTTTATTAGCGGAGGACGCATGTCTGATCGCCGAACTGATGAACCCGATGTGATCGGCCGCCGGGAATTTACGCTGCAGTCCGCGCTGGCGCTTCTGGCCGGCGTCGTCATTACCA
>DASQAX010000038.1:0-11133 GCA_035635535.1 Vicinamibacterales bacterium
AGATCGGTCCTTGTCCAACAAATTGATCGAGAATCTCTGAGGGAACGGGCGCCAACGGCGCGTCAGGCATTAAGGCTTTCCGGCTGCGGGCCATAAGAACTCCTCATGTTATGCCCCACACACGAAATTCCTGACACCCTCGTTTCGACAATTTCTCGACATCGCCATCGCATCGCTCACGGAGACGTCCAATCATCTGTGCGATGGTGTCGATCGCAAGCACTTCACGGCAAAAGACATTGCGCCCCTGTTGCCGCTGGCGCAGCGAGCCAAGAGTGCGGCCATCGGTTTAAAGGCTTACCTCAAGGACGCAGAACCGCCCGAGCCGGGCCGCAGAGATGGGCGCTAGAGGCCGCCGAAACCTGAGAGGCCGAAGTCCGACGACTGAGCCGCGCGTGAACCCCGAACCCCGAACCCCGAACCCCGAACCCCGAACCTCGAACCTCGAACCCGAGAACCGCGCACCTGCGAACCCCCGAACCCCCGAACCACCTCTTTCCCGCTACCGCAACGCTTCGGCAAGTCGATGTAAGAAGAGCCCGACGTCGGTGACGACGCCGACCGTCTGCATCGATCCGCGGTCGCTCAGCTTCGTGACCACCGCGGGATTGATGTCGACGCACACCACCCGCACCCATGACGGCAGCATGTTGCCGACGCCGATGCTGTGGAGCATCGACGAGAGCATCAGCACGAGCTGCACGTTGTTCGACAGCACCTCGGCGTAGCGCTCCTGCGCGGCGACCAGGTCCATCTCCGTCTCCGGCAGCGGGCCGTCGTCGCGGATGCTGCCGGCGAGCACGAACTCGACACCCTGCTTCACGCACTCGTACATCACGCCCGACGTCAGCACGCCCCCCTGCACCGCCGCGCGGATGCCGCCCGCGCGGTTGATCGTGTTGATCGCCGCCATGTGGTTGCGGTGCCCCTGCTCGACGGGCGCGCCCGCCGCGAGATCGATCCCGAGCGACGTCCCGCTCAACGCGAACTCGACGTCGTGCACCGCCAGTGCGTTGCCCGCGAGCACCGCCTGGACATAGCCGGCGCGAATCAGCTCGGAGAAATGCTCGACGCCCCCCGTGTGCACCACCACGGGACCGGCGACGACGGCGATGCGGCCGCCGCCCTTCTTCACCTCGCGCATCATCGCGGCAATCCGCGCGACGCTTCCTTCGACGCGCCGCTCCGATGACACGTCGTTGCTCATGAACGCGAAGCCCAGGCGATCGCGCTCGCGGAACTCCGGCGTGACGCGAATCCCTTCGTGGCCGCAGACGACCGACTCGCCGGCCCTCACGTCGCGCAGCTTCCGGCAGGCCGGCCGTCCGTCGCTGACGACGATCACCGCGTCCATCCGCTGCTGTTCGACCTCTTTCCACCGGCCGCCGACGCGCACGTGCGTGCGGTGGTTGGTCGTCGAGTAGAAGTCGTCCGATACGCAGCGGTCCTTCTCGGCCGGCTTGACGAGCGCGTCGCTCTCCCGGACGGGGTGGCAACCCCAGGTGGTCAGTTGCTGGAGCAGCTCATCAAGCTGATGCGCATCGGACGCAGTGATCCTCATCTCGATCCGCGAGGCGTCGTCGTTGGTGCGGCCGATGTCGAACTTGAGGATTTCGTACTGAGCCTTGTATTCGATGATTTTGTCGAAGATTGCCGACAGATGGCCGGAGTCGATCAGGTGACCTGCGGCCTCGATCGTGTCGTGGGCAGCCATGGCAGCTCATTCTAGCGGTACAGTTCATGCTGGAACCCGGTGGTTCGAGGTTCGGGGTTCGAGGTTCGTGGGTTCGAGGGTTCACATGGCGAGACGGGCAGTCGTCAGGCTTGGGATACCGGCGTTGATCGTCGCGGTGCTGGCCGTCGTGGCGCTCTGGCGCATCGGGCCGCCGCCGCAGCGGGACGCGAGTGCCGTCGGGACGAGGGGGACGAGCGTGGAGAAGACGCTGGCGGCCCCGCTCACGACGCTCGCGGAGGTGATGTCGAACAACGCCGTCGGACGCGAGGCGTCGCTCGAGCACGTCAGCATCCGGGAGCGCGCCGGCGACCGGTTCTACTGGATCGGCTCCGGCGACGAGCGGCCCATCTTCGTCGTCCTCGACCCCGACGTGAAGCGCACGACGGCTGCCACGCTGCGGCCGGGCGCGCGCGTGACGCTGATTGGCATCGTCCGGCCCGTGCCCACCGTCCAGGACGTCGAGCAGCAATGGCATCTGCCGGCGGCCACAGCCACACTGATCGCGGAGTCAGGGACCTACCTGCACGTCACGGAGATCCGGAACTAGCGGCGCCGGACGCCGCCACGGGCCTGCCCGCCCCTTCACGGATCTTCCGTTCACTCGCGCCCCACGACGCACGCGCCGATAACACGGGTAATCGGTTCGAGTCCTTTCCCCGGGGTATCCGCAATGCGTCGTCTCGTCGTTCTGATGATCCTGCTGCCGTCGGCGGCCGCGGCCGCCGCCTGGGGCACGCAGTTCGTGCTTCGCGATTATTCGGTTGACGTCTTCAATCTCCAGCCACGGCACCAGCTCCAGGGGCATCCGATCGGTCATGACTGGATCGCGCCGACCGAGCAGGAATGGATCGTCACCGACATCGTCGGCGCGATCGACGGCATCGCGCGTAACACGGCCGACGTCGACGTCACGGCCCACTCGATCGCGCCCGATGCGAACGGACCGCGGCGCGCGGCGAACGCCGCCTTCGAGGTGGTCGCCGACGGCGTGTCGATGCGCGTCGCCGTCGTGGATCACATCTGGTCGCCCGAGATGTATGCGCCGCTGGCGGCCAGGCTGCTCGGCGCGTCAACGTCTCCGGCGGCGGACGCCGACCTGGACGCACGCACAGCGCTCGTCGATCGCCGCGTCGAGACGCTGCTCGACACGAACCGCCGGATCTCGGCTTCCCTTCAGGCCAACATGCGATCCGCCTCGGCCCACGAGGCCGCGGCCGTCCTGATCGGCGCCTTCGCTCTTCGTGAATCGGCGAACCTGTTCACCGACATACGGCCGGCGCTGTCGCGCATGACGGCGCACCTGGCGGTCTCGCGTGCGCTCCGCGGAACGGCGCCGCCGTCTCGCGACGGACTCCTGGCGCTCGCGATTCTCGCGGAAGGCGCCGGGTTGCAGCGGCACGCGCTCGAGACGATCGATCGATTCGAGAGCGGATCGTCGAGCGACGCCGATCACGCGTGGTCGCGTGCCATGCGCCTGCGCATCACAGGCGATTGGCGGATGTACCAGCCCTCGCAGCTGACGACCCTGGCGGAGCAGGTCGAATACGCCCGCGCGCTCCGCGAGCAGGTCGATCTCAACGCGATGATGGCGTTCCTCGACACCAGCCGGCCGGCAGACGAGGCCGACTGGCACCGGTTCGCCATCTCCAGCCGGTACGCGTATCCGAATATCGAGGGCGGCCACCGCTTCGCCTCCGGCGCCGTTCCCGGCGAATTGTCGGAGGCGCGCCAGGCGTGGAACGCGCTGCACGACCAGCCGGTCGAGAGTGAAGACGCGCTCATCGCGGCGCTGAACGACCGGCCCGGTCGAACGCCCGTTTATCGCACCCCGCAGGGGACTCGCGTCGAGGTCCTCGACTGGGGCACGTGGGCCGCTTCGTCGCAGCGCCACGTGTGCAGCGCGCTCGTGCTCATGCTGATGCATGCCTCCAACCTCCGCGGCGACGATGCCATCGACCCGCAGTGGCGGGAGCTCGATCGCCATTTCAGCGGTCTCGCGTTGTATCCGCTCGTGGGGCGCTGGGCGCTCGACATCCACGCCGTGGTCAGCGCGCCCGACTACCAGCGCATCATGGCCGCCGCGCGCCCCGTCGCCGAACGCACACCCGAACTGCTGACCGCCGCGGCATGGAACTATCTCCTTCAACCGCCGCACGGGACGCGGCTGGCGGATCCGTTTCCGATCGATCGCGCGTGGTTCGAGTCCGGCTCGCCGGCCGGCACGGCCTTCGACCTCGACCATCGCGCCCTCCAGCCGAATTGCCCGTGGAAGGCCGATCTCGGCGATGTCGCCAGGTGGGCGCACGAGCGCCCCTACGACTACTGGACGCAATGGTCCTCCGCGTGGTTGCCCGTCACCGGAAAGCCGAGCCTGACGGCCGTGCGCAAGGCGATGGGTCCGTTGCTCGACTACCACGTCGGGGCCGTCACGCTGCTGTATGAAAACATGGACATGTCGGTGGACGACCGCGTCGGGCTCGGGAGGAAGATGTGCGAGCTCAATCCCGATGCGTGCGTCCGCGTCGCCGACCTGCTGCTCCTCGATCACCGCGAGCGTGACGCGGTGGCCGCGTACGAGCGCTGGATCGCGAACGCCCGCGACGAGGTGACGGTGTCGAACAGCGTCTCGTGGCTGGCACGCTACTATCGCGATGCCGGACGGACGGACGATGCGCGGGCGATCGCGACGCAGGCCGGCCACACCGGCTCGGCGCGCGGACTACGAACGCTCGGCGAACAGCTCGAGGCCGAGGGACGCGACGCGGAGGCCGAAGACGTCTACCGCGACATCGCGGATTCCTATCCGGATGTCACCGAGCCACTTGGCACGTTCCTCCTGAAGCGCGCGCTCGCGCGGCGTGACGCCGCTCTTCAGGCCGACGCGATGAATCTGCTGCGCGGCATCTACCCGGATGGCCTGCAGCGGCCGAACACGTACGAGCTCGATGCCGTGCCGCGCGACGGCGCGGTCTTCGGCAACTTCGGCCGCCGGCCGTCCAGCGTCGGCTTCCGGCCCGACGACATCATCGTCCGTGTAGACGGATGGCGCGTACGAACTGCCGCGCAGGTGATCGAAGCGATGCGGCTCGACGTCGGCAATCCGGTTGCGTTCACGCTATGGCGCGGGGGGAAATACCAGGAGGTCCGCCTGGCGGTACCGCAGCACTACCTCGGCGTGGTGTTCAGGGATTACGTGCCGCCAGCGCGCCCCCAATAGAGACGGCGGCGTCCTGTCCTACTTGCCGTCGGGGACGAACCTGTAGCCGACGCCGCGGATCGTCTGCAGGTACCTGGGTGAGTCGGGCTGGTCCTCGACGTACTTCCTCAGGCGCACGATGAAGTTGTCGATCGCGCGCGTATCGGTCTCCTCGTGCAGGCCCCACACGTTCTCGAGCAGCGCGCCGCGCGAGACCGGCTGCCCGGCGTGCGTCACGAGGTAGCGCAGCAGCTCGCACTCCATCTGCGTCAGCCGATACGACTTGCCGCGGGCCTGCACCTCCATCGCCGTGAAGTCGAGCGTGCGATCGCCGAACGTGTAAATGTCGCGTGCCGGCGCGGCCGGCCCGTCGAGCGGCCTGCCCCGGGCGGGGTCGACGGGCGTCTCGTTCCAGCGCCGCCGCCGCAGCAGCCCGTTGATGCGGGCGATGAGAATCGCGAGCTCGAACGGCTTTGCCAGATAGTCGTCGGCGCCGGCCTCGAACCCCTTCAACACGTCTTCCGGCCGGTTGCGCGCGGTGAGCATCAGGATCGGCAGGAACTGTCCCGCCGACCGAAGCGCGGACGCGACGAAGAAGCCGTCGCGCCCCGGCAGCATCACGTCGAGCACGATGACGTCGAACGCCTGTTTCTCGTCGAGGACGAACGCGAGCGCCCGCTCGCCGTCGGCCGAGACGACCACGTCGTGCCCCTCGGCTTCGAGGTTGAAGCGAAGGCCGTCGGCGATGTGCTGCTCGTCTTCGACGACGAGGATGCGGCTCATGGGCGGATCCCGGCCGGGACCCGGGATCCAGGATCCGGGATCCGTTTCATGAGGCGAGGCGTGGGAGCTCGAGGGTGAACGTCGCGCCGCGCCCCTCCCCCTCGCTCTGCGCGAAGACGCGGCCGCCGTGCGCGCGCGCGATCGACCGGACGATGTACAGGCCGAGACCGGTGCCCTTGACCTGCTTCAACCCGCGCATCTGGACGCGATAGAAGCGGCGGAAGATCCGTTTCAGCTGCTTGCGCGGGATGCCGACGCCGCGGTCCTGCACCCGCACCCAGACCGTGTCCGGCGAGGGGGCGGCGACCGACACCGTCACCCGCACGGCGTCGCTCGAGTACTTCACCGCGTTGTCGAGCAGGTTGGTGAGCGAGGTGCGCAGCTCCTCGGCGTCACCGCGAACCATCAACGGCCCCTCGTCGTGCGATTCGAGCGCGATGGCACCCGGCTGGAGGTGATGCCGAGCGACCGCGAGGTCCATGCACTCGCGCGCCAGCGCCGACATGTCCACGGGGGCGCGCGCGATGACCTTCGGCTTCTGGCTCGCGACGCCGGCCCGCAGCACCTGCTCGACCGTGCGGTTGAGCCGGTCCGCGTCGGCCAGCATCACGTCGTAGAAGCCGCGGCGCTGCTCGTCGTTCAGCGCGCGCGACTGCAGCGTCTCGAGGTAGAGGCGGATGGACGCGATGGGCGTCTTGAGCTCGTGGGTGACCGAGTTGATGAAGGTGTCGTGGTCCTCGTTCCGCCGGATTTCCAGCACGAGGAACACGGTGTAGACGATCAGCCCGGCGATGATCAGGCCGAACGTGATGATGCCGAAAACGAGCACGCGGAGCCGCGCGCTCTCGGCGGTGATGACGATCCAGCCGATGTTCAGCGAGATCGCGCCCGCCACGAGCAGGACGCACAGGGCGACGAAAAACGCGATCGCCTTCTGGCGACGGGTCACGGAGTCATTCTAGGTAATTCAAAATGCAAAATTCAAAATGCAAACCGTGCCCGCGTACGAAACAAAGGGGTGAACAGCGCCAGGCGTTCACCCCCTTTTTCGTCGAATGTCGGGTTTGAATTTTGAATTTTGAATCTTGAATTGCTCAGGCCACCGCTTCTTCGGCCGGCATCACCGCATCTTCCGTCGTGACGACGTGCGCGATCTTCGCCACCTTGACGTCCCATGCCAGCCCGAGCCTGCGCAGCGTGCTGATCCCGATCCAGTTCAAGTCCAGTTCGTACCACGCCAGGCCGTGGCGGGCGGACACCGGGTGCGCGTGGTGGTTGTTGTGCCACCCCTCGCCGAAGGTGATGAGCGCGACCCACCAGTTGTTGGTCGAGTCGTCGCGCGTCTTGAACCGGCGCGACCCCCAGAGGTGCGTCGCCGAGTTCACCAGCCAGGTGGAGTGGAGGCCGAACGTCGTGCGGAAGAAGATGCCCCAGAGCACGTAGGGGATGCCGCCGAACGCGAGCAGCGCGAAGCCGACGACGACGTTCGACATCCAGTGCCAGTTGGAGAGGAAGACGTGAACGCGGTCGCGGCAGAGGTCCGGGCAGTACTTCGAGAGCACCGCCGCGTCGTGATGAAGGCCCTCGCCGGTGAGGATCCATCCCATGTGCGCCCACCACGTTCCCTCGCGCGGCGTGTGCGGGTCGCCTTCACGGTCGGACTTCTGATGATGGATGCGGTGCGTCGCGACCCAGAAGATGGGCCCACCCTCGAGCGCCAGCGTGCCGCAGAAGGTGAGGAAGTACTCCACCCACCTGTACGTCTTGTAGCCGCGGTGCGTGAGCAGGCGGTGATACGACATGCCGATGCCGAGCATGCCGGCGACGAAGTACAGGATCAACGCCGCCAGCAGCGCGCCCTTCGTCACGAAAAAGAACGCGGCGACCGCGCCAACGTGAAACGCGGCCATCGCGATGGCGGTGACCCCGTTCACTCCCTTTTGATACTTGCGTCCGTACATGAGCGTCGGCTGCACCACGAATCGATCCTCCACTGTTGTTATCGGTAGAAAGAGCCGTAGAACGATAACAAGCAGGGCCGCAGCCGACTGTAATAGTTGTGTACTTTCGGTAACCTACTTGGCCAGCAGGGGATATGGATTGATCGGGTCGCCCTTCCACCACGCGTGATCCGTGCCGAGACGTGCAATTGCGAAATGGAGATGCGGCGCGTTCTCCGATGCGTTCCCGGTACTGCCGACGTACCCGAGCAGTTGGCCGCGGCTGACCGGCTGATGTTCCGCGAGCCCGGGCGCGTAGCGGTCGAGGTGGGCGTAGTAGTAGGAGAAGGTTTGCGTGGGATCGAACTGGTAAATCGTCAGCCCTCCAGCGTTGCTCGTAAACAGCTTCGCAATCGCTCCGTCATCGACCGCGCGCACCTCGGTGCCCCGCGGCGCCATGATGTCAATCGCGTCGTGCCGCCGTCCGATCGCGCGCGCATCGTCGAAGGTATCCTGGAGCGCGGAGGCGCTGACGCCCTTGACCGGGATCAGGAGTTGGCGTTTCGTCAGCGCGCCGATGGCGTCGCCGAGCGGCGCCGGCGCCGCCTCGACCGCCGTCGAGCGCGGAACGACGGTGTCGCGGAGAGCGACCACTTCGGGCGCGGCCACGCCGGAGGTGGCCACGATGGCGGGCTCGAGCGCCGGCGAGGGCTTCTCGTTGTGCGCGATCAACGCGGTCGCGGCGAGCGCGCCGACGGCGAAGCTCAAGCCGATGCCGAGCGCGCGCCTGCGCAGCCGCTCCGCCCGCCGCCGGTCAACTCGTCTCATTCCCTGAACACCACCGGTGTTCCAGGCCTGACCAGCTGCGAAAGACGATCGGCGTCCCAGTTCGTCAGCCGGACGCAGCCGTGCGATTCGACATGGCCAATCTTCGACGGCTCGGGCGTGCCGTGAATGCCGTAGTGCGGCTTCGACAGGTCGATCCAGGCGATGCCGACGGGGTTGTTGGGGCCGGGCTGCAGCGTCGCCTTGCGGTCGCCGGGCGTGGCGTCCCAGAAGAGGTCCGGGCTGTAATGGAACTTCGGGTTGCGCTGGACGCCGGTCACCTTCCACATGCCGATCGGCAGCGGATCGTGGAGGCTGCCGCTCGTCACGGGCGCGTGCATCAGAATCTTCCCGCTCGCATCCTCCACGGTCAGCGCGCTGGTGCCCTTCGTCACGTAGACCGTGATGTCCGAAGCAGCCGGGGCGCGTGAGGCGGATTGGTCGCGTGAGGCCGGTCGGGCTGACCCGCGCGAAGCGGATGACGGAGGCGATGCCGGTCGAGTCGAGGCGGTCTGGGCGGACGAGGTGGGAACGAACGGCTCCACGTTCGGCACCGTCATCGTCTCGCCGGCCTGCTGAAACTTCGCCTGCGGATTCAGCTGCTGCAGCAGCGCGGGGCTGCTGTGAAAACGTTCGGCGAGCGCCTCGAGCGGCGTCCGGTAGTTCAGCGCATCGAGCGCGGCCTGGTCCGGAAGATTCACCGGGATGTCGGGAGTAAACGGTCCCGCGACGTCGGCGTCGGTGAGCGTGTACTCCGTCAGCGGCGCGACGTCGCCGAGCAGCGACAACGGCTGATCGTGCGACTGCTTGAATGCGTCGAGCGCGCGCTGGAGGTTCTTCCCCTCGCGTCCATCGATCTCGCCTGGCGAGAAGCCGGCGCGGTCGAGCGCCACCTGCGTCGCGAGCACTTCGCTGACGATTGGCGCAGTTGGCCTGGCGGCGGCGAACGAGAGGGCGCAGCACAGCAGGGCAATCGATCTCATGGAGGAGAACCGGGTGCAAAGGATGGTCCTCGGGTATCCTGCGATGGATGCGGGCTCCCTCGCTCGAGCGCGAAGATGAGCTGAAGCGCGACGATGAGCCGCTCGCGCGGAAAGTGTTCGCGCTGAGCATGCACGCGGACTACAAGTGCCGCCACTCGGGCGCGTGCTGTACCGCTGACTGGGACGTACCCGTCGAGCTCCCGCTGTATCGCTCGCTCGACGAAGCGCTCGGGTCCGGACGGGTTGCGCCTCCGGGCCAGGCTGATCAGCACTCGCCGGCGCTGGTTGTCGAGGACGACCTGCCGGACGGCGCCGCGGCCATGGTCGCGCGAACGGCGAGCGGCGACTGCGTCTTCTATCACCGTCACTCCGGCCTCTGCGCGATCCATCGCGATCTCGGCGAACCGATGCTGCCGGCGACATGCCGGGACTTTCCACGCCTCGCGGTGCGGGATGCGCGCGGCACGTTCATCTCGCTGACGCATTACTGTCCGACGGCCGCGGCATCGCTGTTTCGCGAGGACGTGCCGATCGAGATCGTGGAGTCGCCGCCGGCGTTTCCGGACGCGGCATACGAGGGTCTCGTCGTGACGGACGAGGACTGGCCGCCGCTGCTGCGCCCCGGCGTGCTGGCGGACGCCGACAGCTACGGCGCGTGGGAACGGCACATGGTCGCGCGCTGCGCGGAGCCGCGGCTCTCACCGGAAAGCGTGATCGCGACGCTCGCGCGCGACGCGGGCATCGTGCAATCCGTGGCGCCGGTGACCGCGTACGCCATCACGAACGCCATCGCGCAGCTTCCACGCGGCGGCGCCGCCGGCGCCGTCCCCGCGGCGCTCGACACGAGCCTCGCGGACCACGCCGAGGCGATGCAGGCGGTCCCCGACGACTGGCGGCCGGAGCCGGATACGCGCGACCTTGCCGCCGCATACGTGCGCGATGTGCGGCCCCGGTGGAACGCGTGGAACGCGCCGCTGAAGCGGTACCTCGCCGCGAAGGCGTTCGCGTCGTGGACCGCGTACCAGGGGCACGGCTTCCTGACGATCGTTCGTGGTCTCGAGGCCGCGCTCGCGCTCGTCCGCGTCGAGGCGACGCGGCAGTGTCGCGACGCCGGCCGCCCGCTCGACGCGGCGCTGCTCCGGGAGGCCTTCAGGCAGGCCGACTTCCTCCTCAATCACCTCGCCGCGGGTGATGAGCTCGCCGACTCATGGTCAAAGGTCGAGGCATAGCGGTTGCAATCGCCCGCGTCATGGACGCTCTGGACCTGATCAAGCAAGACCATAAGCGGCTGAAGAAACTGCTCGAGCAGACGCTCGACGCGCAGGGAGCGGACCGCGAGACGTGCATGGACCACCTGCGCACCGAGCTGGTGGCGCACGAGCGGATGGAAGAGGAAGTCCTCTACCCGCGGCTTCGCGACGAGAAGAAGGCGCGCGAAATCGTGCTCGAGGGGTACGAAGAGCACCACGTCGCCGACATCATTCTCGATGAGCTGCTCGACGTGCCGCCCGAGACCGACCTGTGGAAGGCGAAGGTCAAGGTGCTGAAAGAGAACGTCGAGCACCACATGGACGAAGAGGAGAGCGAGCTCTTCAAGAAAGCCCGGGCGGTGCTCGACTCCGACGAGCTCGATCGCCTCGGCAACCAGATGGCCGAGATCAAGCGCTCGGC
>DASQAX010000039.1:0-7079 GCA_035635535.1 Vicinamibacterales bacterium
GTCCATGGAGCCGTTGTCGGCGACGAGGATCTCGGCGGCCAGTCCAAGCCGTTCGATGCATGCGCGCGCTTTTCGGATGCAGGTCCGCAGTGTCTCAGCCTCGTTGAGACAAGGCATGAGAACCGTTACTTCGGGACCTGATGCACACACGATCGACGGGATTATCCTATGAGGGCGACAATCCCAGGTTTTTCAGCGTCGCGCGCGCCAGATCATGATTGGCGCCTGTTCCACGATGATCCGTCGGGGTTCGTGGTTCGTGGTTCGGCGGACGAACCAACGAACCATCGAACCCTCGAACCCGCTAGACGCCGTGTCCGTATCCGGTCGGGTGATGCGCGGCGGTGACGCCCGGGGGCGTGTCGAACGGGTCCACGGGTTCGTTGCGGGAGGTTCCCGTCCGCACCGCGCTGACGACCGCGACGACGTCGTTGTCGGTGATCAGCTTCCGATCGTCCGCGATCGTCATGAGCGCGCGATAGACCTCGATGAGCTCGTCGGCGTCGATCTGCAGGCCGAGCTCCGTGCAGCGGCGCTGGACCGCGTGGCGCCCCGAGTGCTTGCCGAGCACGAGCGGGTTCCACGGCGCACCCACGTCCTCGGCGCGCATGATCTCGTAGGTCCGGCGATCCTTCATCATGCCGTCCTGGTGGATGCCCGCCTCGTGCGCGAACGCGTTGCGGCCGACGATCGCCTTGTTCGCCTGCACCCGTTCGCCGGTCAGCCGCGTCAGCATCTCGCTCGACGGGTAGAGCTCGCGCGTCACGATGCTCGTCGAGTACGGCAGCCGCTCCTGCCGCACGTTGAACGCCATCACGATCTCTTCGAGCGACGCGTTGCCGGCGCGCTCGCCGATGCCGTTGACCGTGCATTCGACCTGCTGCGCGCCGCCCTGTACCGCCGCGATCGAATTCGCCACCGCGAGGCCGAGGTCGTCGTGGCAGTGGGTGCTGAAGATGACCTTGTCGGAGTTCGGCACGCGCGACCGGATGGTGGTGAAGAACTCGCGAATCTCGTCCGGCGTCGAGTAGCCGACGGTGTCGGGCAGGTTGATGGTGTTCGCGCCCGCCTTGACGACCGCCTCGACGACGCGGCAGAGGAAGTCGAGGTCGCTGCGCGTGGCGTCTTCGGCGGAGAACTGCACGTCGAAGGTGTGGCGCCGCGCGAACCGCACGGCTTCGATCGCCGCCTCGAGGCACTCCTCGCGCGACATGCGGAGCTTCGCCTTCAGGTGCAGATCGGAGGTCGCGATGAACGTGTGGATGCGCCCCCTCTCGGCGGGCTTGATCGCTTCGGCCGCCTTCTCGAGGTCGGCCGGATGGCAGCGCGCCAGGCACGCAATGATCGGGCGCCGCACTTCCTGGGCGATGCGGTAGACCGCCTCGGCGTCGGCGGGCGACGCAATCGGGAACCCGGCCTCGATGATGTCCACGCCGAGCGCATCGAGCTGGCGAGCCAGGCGAAGCTTCTCGGACACCCGCAGGGAAAAGCCGGGCGCCTGTTCGCCGTCGCGGAGCGTCGTGTCGAAGATGCGGACGTGTTGAGCCATCTGGGACCTCGGTTAGGGCGGATCTTCCGGGACCGCCGCGTCAATTGGACGCGATGGCGGGGATACTGTCAAAATGATAATTATTCTGTTTGGATTACCCCTGCTTATGAGACGGTAGAGCGGTGGAACTGAGCGAATTACGCGTATTTCTTAAGGTTGCGGCCGAGCGCAGCTTCTCCAGGGCGGCCATGAAGCTGCACAGGACCCAGCCGGCCGTCAGCCAGTCGGTCAAACGCCTGGAGGAAAGCGTCGGCGAACGCCTGTTCGACCGGGCCACCAAGGACGCCACCCTGACCGACGCCGGACGGCTCCTGCGCGACTACGCCGAGCGTCTCCTGCGCCTCTCCGAGGAAGCGGAAATCGCGGTCAAGGACCTCCGCGACCTGCGCCGCGGGCGCGTCCTGATTGGCGCCAACGAGGCATCGGTCCACGTGGTCCTGCCGCTCATCGCGCGCTTCCGGGAGTGCCACCCGCTCGTCCACGTCGACGTCCGGCGCATCCCGGCGCGTCAGATTGGCGCCGAGGTGTCGCAGGGGACGCTCGATTTCGGCGTGCTCACCTTCCAGCCCGGGGAGCCGAAGCTCAGCTCGATCGTCCTTGGCCACGACGAGCTCGTGATGCTCGTGCCGCCGACGCACCCGCTCGCGCAGAGCCGGGAGGTCACGCTGACCGAGTGCAGCCGCCATCCCGTGATTGCGCACAACGACCCGTCGCACGTGCGCGACCGCGTGCTGCGGCTGTTCGAGCAGCATCACATCCCCGCGAACATCCTCGTCTCGCTGCCGAGCCTCGAAGGGATCAAGCGCGCGGTGGCGACGAACATGGGCGTCGCGCTGCTGCCGCGGCGCTGCGCGGAATCGGAGATCGCCCGCGGCGAGCTGATCGGCCTGCCGATCCCCGAGATCCGGCTGCGCCGCCAGGTGCGGCTGGTGTTCAGGAGAGGTGGAGAACGGTCACACGCGTCGGCGGCGTTCCTGGGCTCGGTTGACGACCACAAGAAGCATCATTGACGAATTCGTAAATCTCAGAATCCGGTCAGGTACGGCAGCTTCGCCGCGACCGCGTTGACCTGCTCGTAGTTGTCGAGGAGCAGGCCGGTCGTGTCCCAGGCGCCGGTCATCAGCATGTCGCGCACGTGCCCGGGAATCGAGATCGCGACCGTCATCCCCGGCGCCTGGCACGTCCCCGCCTGCAGATCCACCGTCAGCGTCGCGTTCGGAGTGCGCTCGACCAGCGACATCAGCGCGGCGACGTCCTGTGGGGATGCGGTCACGCACGCGAGGCCGATCATCAGCGAGTTGCCGAAGAAGATCTCGGCAAACGATTCCGCGACCACCGCGCCGATGCCCCACCGGCGCAAGCCCTGCGGGGCGTGCTCGCGTGACGAGCCGGCGCCGTAATTCCGGTTGGCGAGAAGGATCGACGCCCCCTGGAACCGCGGATCGTCGAACGGGTGCACCTGGCCGGCCCGCGCCGCCGCCAGCCGGTCGTCCTCGAACACGTGCGCCTGGAGCCCCTCGAACGTGACCGACTTCAGGAAGCGCGCCGGCATGATCCGGTCGGTGTCCATGTCGTCGCCGCGAAGCGGCAGCGCCCGTCCCTCGATGACCTGGATCTTCTCCGCGCCCATCACCGCACCCCCGCGGGCACTTCGTCAACGAGCTCCCGGACGTCGGTCACCACGCCGGTGATCGCCGCGGCGGCAACCATCGCGGGACTCATGAGCAGCGTGCGGCCCGTCGGACTCCCCTGCCGCCCCTTGAAGTTCCGGTTGGACGAGGCCGCGCACACCTGGTTGCCTTCGAGCTTGTCGGGATTCATCCCGAGGCACATCGAGCAGCCCGCGTCGCGCCACTCGAACCCCGCTTCGCGGAACGTGGCGTCGAGCCCCTCGCGCTCGGCCGCCTTCTGCACCGACACCGAGCCGGGGACGACGAGCGCCTTCACGCCGCTCGCGACGTGATGGCCGCGGACGATGCGAGCGGCTTCCTGGAGATCGGACAGGCGGCCGTTGGTGCACGACCCGATGAAGGCGACATCGATCTTCATGCCCGCGATCGGCTGGCCGGCGGTCAGCCCCATGTAGGCGAGCGCGTCCGACACCTGCGCGTCGGCGCCGCTCGCGCCGGGGACCCTGCCCTTCACCCCGATCGACTGGCCGGGATTGACGCCCCACGTGACGACCGGCGTCAACTCCGCCGCGCGAATCTCCACCTCGTCGTCGTAGGAGGCGTCGCGGTCGGAGGCGGTCGATCGCCACCACGCCTTCGCGCGCCCGAACGCCTCGCCCTGCGGCGCGAAGGGACGGCCCTCCATGTACTGGAACGTCGTCTCGTCGGGATTCACGTAGCCGACGCGGGCGCCCCCTTCGATCGACATGTTGCAGACGGTCATCCGCTCGTCCATCGACATCCGCTCGATGGCGTCGCCGCCGTACTCGTAGGCGTAGCCGTTGCCGCCGCCGACGCCGAGCCGCTGGATGACCGTGAGGATGACGTCCTTCGCGTAGACGCCGCGCGGCAGCTGACCCGTCACGCGAATGCGTCGCACCTTCAGCGGCTCGAGGGCGATGCACTGCGTGGCGAGCACGTCGCGGACCTGCGACGTGCCGATGCCGAAGGCGACCGCGCCGAAGGCGCCGTGCGTCGACGTGTGGCTGTCGCCGCACGCGATCGTCATGCCGGGCTGCGTGAGGCCGAGCTCCGGACCGATCACGTGGACGATCCCCTGCCGCTCGTCGCCGATGTCGTAGAGCGGCACGCCGAAGTCGCTGGTGTTGCGCTCGAGCGACGCGATCATGTCCTCGGCCAGCACGTCGATGAACGGGCGCTGGCGCTGCCGGGTCGGCACGATGTGATCGACGGTCGCGAACGTGCGGTCCGGCCGCGCCACCGTCCAGCCGCGCTGCCGCAGGGCGTCGAATGCCTGTGGCGTCGTCACCTCGTGAATGAGGTGCAGGCCGATGAACAGCTGCGTCTGTCCCGTCGGAAGCGTGCGGACTTTGTGAAGGTCCCAGACCTTCTGCAGGAGCGTTTTACCCATTGCGGAATTTCAATCCTAACATTCAGCGCCCATCTTCGTGCTCTTCGTGAACGTCGTGGTTATCCACGCCGCCGATGCCCCGAGACGGCCCGGTGGCCCTCGACCCAGTAGCGCCACGGCCGCTCGGCGGCGACGCGGATGCCGATGCGCGGCCCCGTCGCGATCCTGCCGACCGGGATCCCGCGATCCTCGATCGTCAGCGTGCTGCCGGAGAGATCCCGCCGGTTGTCCGTGATCGTGATGCCGAGCGCCTTCGTGAGGTTGCCCGGCCCGCGACAGAGATCGTGGTCGTCGATGGCGCGGCCGTCCGGCGCGCGTCGCGTCTTCATCAGCTCCATGCCGTCGAGCGGCTGCAGCGCACGAATCAGCACGGCGCCAGGATAGCCGTCGGCTTCGGTCACCGCGTTCATCAGGTAGTGGATGCCGTAGTTCAGATACACGTACGCAAAGCCTGGCGGACCGAAGAGCGGTTCACTTCGGGCCGTCCGTCCGAACGAGGCATGACACGCGGGATCGTCTTCGCCGATGTACGCCTCGGTCTCGACGATGACGCCGGAGGTCACCCCCTGGCGCGTGCGATGGACCAGCACCTTGCCGAGCAGTTCCTCGGTGACCTTCAGTGTCGGTCGCGCGTAGAAGTTTCTGGGCAGAACGTACGTGGGGCGGGTCCCGCCGAGCACCGGGACGGACCGCGTAGGCGGTCCGCCTAGCCAGCGCTGGCTTGTCGCGTCGCAAGCGACGCGACATTCGCGAGGCGGACCCGCCGGACTAGCGGGCCGCGTAGGCATTGCTGCGGCCGGCGGCGAGCACCTGCCGGAGCGCCTGTCCCGTGTACGACGCCTCGACCTGCGCCACCTGCTCCGGCGTGCCGGTGGCAATCACGTGGCCGCCCGCCTCGCCGCCTTCGGGTCCGAGATCGATCACGTAGTCGGCCGTCTTGACCACGTCGAGGTTGTGCTCGATGACGAGCAGCGTGTGCCCGGCCTCGACGAGCTTCTTGAACGCCGCGAGCAGCTTGGCGATGTCGTCGAAGTGGAGGCCGGTCGTCGGCTCGTCGAGGATGTAGAGCAGCCGCTCGCCGCCAAACGACGCGAGGTGCGCGGCAATCTTGATGCGCTGCGCTTCCCCACCCGACAGCGTCGTCGCCGGCTGGCCGAGGCGCAGGTAGCCGAGGCCGATCTCGTCGAGCACCTGCAGGCGGCGGAGCACCTTCGGCGAGGTCGAGAAGAAGGCGAGCGCCTCGCGCACCGTCATGTCGAGCACATGGTGGATGGTCTTGCCCCTGTAGCGGACCTCGAGCACCTGCGGCTTGAAGCGCATGCCGTCGCACTGCTCGCACGGGACGAAGACGTCGGCGAGGAACTGCATCTCGACGCGCACTTCGCCCTCGCCCTGGCACGCCTCGCAGCGGCCGCCCGGCACGTTGAACGAGAAGTGGCTCGCCGTCAGGCCGCGCGACTTCGCGTCCTTCGTCAGCGCGAACAGCTCGCGGATCGGGTCGAACGCCTTCAGGTAGGTCACCGGATTCGAGCGCGGCGTGCGTCCGATCGGCGCCTGATCGACCAGCACGACGTCGGTGATGAATTCGAGCCCCAGCAGCTCGCGGTGCGAGCCGACGCGCCGGTCCCAGTCGCCCTTCGCTCGCTTGATCGCCGCGTACAGGACGTCGTGCACGAGCGTCGATTTGCCCGACCCGCTCACGCCGGTGACGCACGTCAGCGCGTTCAGCGGGATGGCGATGTCGACGTCCTTCAGGTTGTGCTCGGTCGCGCCCTTCAGGCGAAGCTTGTGAGACAGGCCCTTGCGCCGCGGCGACGGCACCGGGATCGCGAGCTCGTTCCGCAGGTACTTGGCCGTGAGCGACCGCGATTCCTGCAGCAGCCCCTGGTAATCGCCCGAGTAGACGACCTTGCCGCCCTGCTCGCCCGCGCCGAGGCCGATGTCGACGACGTGATCGGCGACGCGAATCATGTCCTCGTCGTGCTCGACGACGATCACGGTGTTGCCCTGATCGCGGAGCTGCTGAAGGATGTCGATGAGCCGCCGGTTGTCGCGCGAATGCAGGCCGATCGACGGCTCGTCCAGTACATATAGGGTCCCGACGAGCGCCGAGCCGAGCGAGGTCGCGAGGTTGATGCGCTGCGATTCGCCGCCCGACAGCGTGGACGAGAGCCGATCGAGGCTCAGGTAGTCGAGTCCGACGTTGCCGAGGAACGACAGCCGGCGGCTGATCTCGCGCAGCACCTTCTCGGCGACCACCGATTCCTTCTCGGTGAGCTCGAGGGTCGCGAAGAACTGCTGCGCCCCGCGCACGGTCAGCGCCGACACGGCGTCGACGGTGCGTCCACCGACGCGCACGTCGCGCGCCTCGCGTCGCAGCCGCGCGCCGCCGCAGTCAGGACAGGCAAGGTAGCCGCGATAGCGGCTGAGGAACACGCGGACGTGCACCTTGTACTTCTTGCGCTCGAGCCATCGGAAGAAGCCGCGG